>DALTVZ010000045.1 GCA_029987315.1 Methanocorpusculum sp. | reverse complement strand
GTCGGCGATCTTTGGACCGCGTCCACGTCCGCGTCCCTGCTGCGGACTGTTTGCCATACGGCTCTGAATCTTTGCAACGATGCTTGCTCTTTTGAATCTCTGATTCGGTCCGGGCTTTTTCACCTCTGCCTCTTTCTGAGGGACAAGGCGAATCTGGCCGGTGACACTTTTTACCTGGTGCCAGTTGATACTTCCTGTTTTACCCATATTGAACTCCGTATTTTGTTAGTCTCTCACTCACTTAAATATATCTCTCTGTCTCAACCGTACCATTCAGACGATACGTCCAAGTTCCTCTTCCAAAACCTCAGACACGACTTTTCCATCGATCCTTCCACGAACTTCCTTCATCACAAGCCCCATTACAGGGGCGAGAGCTGCATTGCCACGCGTGCGGATGAAATCCAATCGATCTGCTACGATGGTATGTACCAATTTCTCGAGCTCCTCGCGTGAAAATGCCGGTGCGACACGATTCACTGCCTCTGATACGGACATTCCTTTGGCACAGGCGGTCAGGATATCCAAAACAGCCTCCTTTGCCGCATTTCCTGCCTCGATGGTCTTCATCACTGCAATAATAGAATCATCCGATAACAGATCGGGCGATACCCCGGCACGTCCCATCTCTTTGAGTGAGGCTAGGATCGTTCGAGCCGCAAACATCGGGCGGATCCCCTCGGCAACTGCGCGCTCGAACAGCGGAAGTTTTTCAGAGAAAGCCATCTGTCTTGCCAGGAACGAATCAAGTCCGTATTCGGCGACAAAACGCTCAGCCTTCACAGTCAACAGCTCCGGAGCTACAATCCTGTCCCAGTATTCCTTTGTGACCGGAACGGGCAGGATATCGGTTTCAGGATACATACGTGCCGCGCCAGGAAGAGGGCGCATGTAGGCGGTCGACCCTCCCTCAAGCATCTTTCGAGTCTCTTCTGGGACCCCTTCAAATGCCATCTTCGCACGGCTGATGATCATCTGCATTGCACATCGGCATTTCTGCTCGGTTGCGGCGACGATGATCACCGCGTCCCCAGGTCCGGCTCCAAGAGTTTCTTTGAGGGTGTGGACCTCCTCTGCGGTCACGCCGTATGCGGGAAGCTCATCGGTATGGAAGAGACCTCCGACCCCGCATTTTTTCGCATAATCCGACATCTCCGAACCCAAACGACGATCCGGCTGGATCTCCAGACCTACGAGGCCATTGAAACCGTGAAGAACTGTCCCAAGGATCACGCGCGCTTTCTTTAGGACTTGAGATCCTGTTTTGCTGAACACAGAGGTCACATCGTAGACCTCTCCATTCACCAACGCTTTTCTTGCGAGAAGCTCGTCTTTGATGGCAAGAAGAGAAAGCTGCCGCTGGACCTCACGACGGACGACCTCGGCGATGAGATCGAGTTCCTGAACTCCTTTTATCTCAACACGTGCCCCGTCCCGGATCGAGACGTTGACGTCCTGACGGATTGTGCCAAGACCTCGCTTGACCCTTCCCGTTGACCGAAGTGTCATCCCGATGTACTGAGCGATGTCATGCACCTCATCAGGCGTCTTCATGCAAGGAGATGTCGTGACCTCGATCAGCGGTATGCCAAGTCTGTCGACCGAGAAGATCGTATCCTCGACACGCTGGCATGCCTCTTCTTCGACTGCGATCGTTTCCACTCTGCAGGCATGTTCGATCGCTCCGTTCAGTGCAACAAGTGCAGTTCTCTGGAAACCACTGGTGGACGAGCCGTCCACAATCATCTTTCGCATCGTGTGGATCTCCGGAAGAGGGGTCATGTCAAACATTTTGGCGATGGTCAACACTATGTCCAGCGCATCTGGATTGAGAGGAGCTGGGGGCTCCTCGTCGATCTCGACGAGTCCGGTGGTGTCATACGTATAGTACGTAAAGAGACGCTGGTTCATCATCTCCTCTTTTGCAGCACGGTCGACATCTCCCATCTCAGACGTTGCAATGCGGAGATACCGTTTGATCTCCGCTGTGTGTTCGGCCGTGTCGCGGATTATCGTCGGGGTGTTGCAGAAGAGCTTTTCCTTCGTGTTCAGCTGCTGGTGGATCTCCAGCCCTGCTTTTAGGCCTATTGCTTCATAATCCATTATACGACCCTCCACTGATCATGATCAAGTTCACCCTTGAGGTTGGTCTGCATGAGTCGGCGGATATCCTCTTTTCGTGTGGCATTTCCTAACACCCACATAAGTTTTACGAGTGCGACCTCAGGAAGCATACATCCTCCTTCGATGACACCTGCGTTCAAAAGGTCGCGTCCTGTTTCATAAACCCGGTCACACACATTTCCTGCATGACACTGTGAGGTCATGACAACGGTCGTGCCCGACGCCGTAAGGCCAGCGATACTCTCAATACAGTTCGTTCCGACATGTCCAAGGCCAGTTCCGGCGATCACGAGGCCTTTGTAGCCTTTGAACGCATCAAAGATCTTTGGATCCATTCCAGGATAATAATGAAGCAGACCGCAGTTCGAATCGATATTATCCGCAAGACGAAGCTCGTTTGTGTTTCGAACAATCGCATCCTTTGCGAGAACGATCTTGCCTTCGGGATATTCTACCCAACCGACCGGTTCACGCCCGATGCTCTGGAACGCATCACGACGGGAGGTATGATTTTTTCGGACCCGTGTGGCGCGGTGAAGAGCACAGGTCGTGTCGCTCTCGTTTGCATGCATACAGATCGCCACCTCGCCAAGATTGCTCACAGCGGCTTTTGCAGAGCAGATGGCGTTCATCGCATTATCACTGCTTGGACGATCAGCACTCCGCTGAGCTCCAACAAATATGATCGGAACTGGTGTGCTGAGCATAAAAGAAACGGCTGCCGCACTGTAGATCAAGGTGTCTGTCCCATGGGTGACGATGATACCCCGAGCCCCTTTTAGGATCTCATCATAAATTGCACGGGCAAGCACCTGCCACATTGCAGGATCCATGTTCTCAGATAAAACCTGAAACGGCTGAAGGGTATGATATCTGGCGATGCCTGCAAGCTCAGGGATGCTGCGCAGAATATCTTCAGCGGTGAACTTGGAAGAAACGGCCCCGGTCCGGTAATCAACGGTACTTGCGATTGTTCCCCCTGTCGAGATTATAGAAAGAAGTGGCAGCGAGGCGTCCTGCTTCAAAGGCAGGGCTTTTGGTTTTTCCACAGTGGGAGTTTTTTCCCTGAGCAAACAGAGGGATTCGGGAACACAGATATTGTAACCGCTTGAAAGTTTGACGATCGCATGTTCACCAGAACGGTTGATATAAATGCCGTTCATCTCGAGTCCCGCAAATGTCACGGTCACCGGATCACTATTATTCAATTTCATACATCAAGTTCCTGTATAGCTGTTTTCATTTTTTCATCAGCATCTCTCAGCTGATCCTGCAGGATATCTCCGGTCACTTGGTCCTGGACCAGACGGATATCCGCCACCTTCACGGCTTTTTTCATCATCTTTGGATTCGGCGAACCAAAGCTCTGCTTCTGTCGAAGGATCGTTGCAGGATGAAGGACCTTTTTGATCGTATCTTCAGTCAGTCCCTTCTCTTTCAGAGAGATGTTTGCCAGTTCTTTTGCTGCATTATCTACCACGTCAAGACCAAGCGATCCGTGTTTGACCGCACGGCCAACGATGTTGTGGGCTGTTCGAAATGGGATGTCATACTCCCGCACAAGGAAATCAGCAAGTTCGGTCGCGGTGGTGTTGCCGACCGTAGCCTGCTTTTTCATCACAGGCACATTGAACTCTGCGGTAGAAATGATTTCTGCCAGAAGGGGAATAGAGGTATTTGTCTGGCGGAACGCATTCCAAAGGTGAGGGTTCAGGTCCTGAAGATCGCGGTTATAACTCATGGGAAGAGATTTGACCAGCGTCAGAGCCGCGGTCAGTTCACCGATAACGGCGGCACTTTTTGCACGCATGATCTCCAGCGTGTCCGGATTTTTCTTCTGCGGCATGATGCTGCTCGTTGAGCAGTAGGCATCATCTAGATCGACGAATTTTACAAACGAGGTGGACCAAAGGATCAGCTCTTCACAGATCCGGCTGATGTTGGTCATAAGAATCGCAAGGCCGCTGATCGTTTCTGCGATAAAATCACGGTTCGCGACAGCATCCATACTGTTTTCCATCGGGTGTGCAAACCCGAGATATTCTGCGGTGAGGTCGCGGTCTATTGGAAATCCTGTCCCTGCAAAGGCGGCGGATCCAAGGGGGCAGATGTTCACACGAGTGTATGCATCAAAAAGACGGGACGTGTCGCGTGCAAAAAGACTTTCATAGGCAAGGAGATAGTGAGCGAGTGTTGTCGGCTGGGCATGCTGAAGATGCGTGAACCCTGGCATTATTGTGGTCGTGTGCTCCTCGGCACGGGATATGAGTGACTGGCGCAGCTCAAATAAATATATCAGCGTATTGATAAGCAGTTCACGGGTGCGCATACGAAGGCAGGTAGCGACCTCGTCGTTTCTGCTTCGGCCAAGATGCATTCTTCCTCCAGCATCGGGACCCGCATCGGCAATGAGCTGCGCTTCGATCCCGGCATGGATGTCCTCGCGGGTCATATTGAATGCATCCTCCGGTAGACCGTTCTCAAGGTAGCCCTGCAAAGCTGTCAGCAGCTTTTTTGCCGACACGCCATCGATCAGATCCTGTTTCTTCAGCATCAGGATGTGCGCGATGTCAACTCTGATGTCGCTTTCAGCGATCTCTTTGTCTGCGTCCATCGAGGATAGATACTGCTCGATCAAAGCAGACCGTTCCCCCTCCAGTCGTCCGTT
>DALTVZ010000044.1 GCA_029987315.1 Methanocorpusculum sp. | reverse complement strand
TTGGAAATCCACTGGGTTTTTTGTGAAATAGAGTTATCATGATTGAATTATAGAAATTTTCCCTCATAGGAGCCGCTGGGGCGGCGATAGGATTTGCCCGAACGCTCCCGATGAGGGATGAGCAAGACAGCGTAGCTGGATTGCGAAAGTGAGGAAAAGCAAATCCGATTCTGGGAGCCCGAAGGGCGGGATTCGCGCCGATTCGCGGTTTTTTATTATCTCAGATATCCACACTAATACCGCATACGAAATCAAAGTACATCTTATACGTACGTCAGCTTTTTTGATTGAGAGCACACCGCATAAGTCCTATTCTAAAAAAATATCCACGATCGTTGAATCGTGTAAAAAAAAAATGATTATGTGTTATTCTTTTGAGTCGCCAGAAATTGCTTCCGGCTTGTCTTTTGGATGAAGATACATTCCCGTGTATGTCATGTCCAGCGCCTTTTCGGAGTTTTTCTTCGTCAAGAGGCTCACCACGACCATCGCAATGATCGAGCAGGCAAGTGCGTAGATCGAGAAATGCATCGGGAGTTTTTCCACGAAATTGTAATACGTCCCAAATCCAAGGCATGCGATCAGACCGATCAGCATACTTGCGATAGCTCCTTTTGCGTTCGCCCGTCTCCAGTAAAGACCAGCGATCATAGGAACAGCAAATGCTGAAAGCATCAGACCGATGCCAAGCCAGATCAGGAACGCCAGCATCTCCGGCGGGTTGATCGCAAGGATCAGCGAGATGGCCGCGGCGAGCAGAACACAGATCTGACTCACGAATACCACCTGACGTTCGGTTGCTTTCGGGCGGAGCATCGTCTTGAAGATGTCCCATGAGAAGGTCGTTCCGACCGTCAACATCAGTCGGTCGGTCGTCGACATCACAGCCGAGAGCACGATCACCGCAAAAAGCCCGGTGATCAGGATGCTGGGACTTGCCGCCTGGATACCGTACATCAGTGCAAAGTCTGCGACCCTTCCCCCCTCGGGGACAATACCTGCGAGGAGTCCGTCGGCCTGCATGGATCTAACTGCCATACCGCAGAGCTTTACGAGAATCATGATCACGAGATAGATCAGGAAGGCGACCATCGGGGCCCACTTGAAGTACGACGTTTTTCTTGCAGCAAACACATTCGAAAGAACATGCGGTGCACAGGCAAGACCAACGATCAACAGCACACCAAACGAGAACAGGTACTCCGGCGTGCAGTATGCATATGCAGCTGTACTTCCTGACGGGAACCATGGCATGACCAGATTTGGATCGATCGTTGCAAGAACGATGTTGATATGCTCCAGACCTCCTGCATAGGTCAGGATGAACGGACTCACGAGGAGAACGCCGAAGATAAGGATCAGACCCTGAACAAGTCCTGTCCATGAGACGGCATACAGACCGCCGATGACTGTGTATGCGGTGATGATGACTCCTGCGATAAGCAAAGCCTGCCAGTGTTCCAGCCCGAACGCCCAGATAAGGACGATACTGATAGCGGTGTACTGACCGACGAGATAGACCAGTGAGACAGCAATGCTTGAGAGAGCAGAGAGAGCGCGAAGCTCTCTTTTGTTTTCATACCTAAGTGAAAAATAATCCACAATGGTCATGCACCCGCTTTTTCGTCCGATCTTATTGAGTTTTGAACCGAAGAAGATGATACAAAATGCCGCCGAGAGTGGAACGAATATCTGTTCCCATATCCCCGGCCAGCCTGATGCAAAACCAAATCCGCTGGTCCCGACAAGCGTCATACCGCTGCAGATCGAACAGACGATCAGGAGGGTGAACAGCCAGAAACCGAGGCTTCTGCCGGCGAGCATATAGTCCTCTGAGGTTTTGATCTTCTTTGACGCCCATACGCCGATACCAAGTAAAACTACAAAGTATACAGCGATGAGTGCGACCGTGACGAGTGTGCTTCCTTCTGCTAACGCCATTTCAGTCGTCATTCTCCTTAGGGAATGTGAGACCCCAGATCAGTAGGAGGATGACACATAAAATAATGGCTCCACTCACAGAAAAGACCGTGATCTCAGGTAATCCTAATATCATATCATAAGTGTGATACGTGTTGACATATAACACGTTAGGTTTTGTACTGGGGTGCCAGTAAAAAAATGACGAAAAATGCTATGAAAAACGCCTTGTCTCTAAGATGTACTGAAACAGCGCATGACCGCGCACAAAAATATTACAAAAGTTCCCGATCGACCGGGACCTCATACGTTTGCAAAACGCTTTTTTTCAGATCGATGACCGCCTTATCGAGCGGGACGACGAAGATGAACTTTGGCACATCCGCATATCCGTGCAGACCAAAGACGACATAGAATGGATTTCCCTCCGACTTTGCATAGGCGAGGTACTTGTCATAGATCTCCTGCGTCGTCCACGGCAGATATGCCTCACCGTCTTCGTGGACAAACATCCTGCTCCGATAGCAGGTGACGATGTCGAAACGGACCTCATCGGAATTTCGCAGAGCAAGCAGGTCAGGTTCGCCGAGTTCCCTCTCCTCGCGCCCGGTCGCCGACCATCGGTTTCCCAATCGCTTGATCACATAGTCACGAAACGCCAACGCCACAAGTGGATTGCCGTCATCGGGTTCTGTGTCCTTGTCCGGATACCAGACGCCAAGCGCCCGTTCGATATTACCTAGGATGCCCATAAAAAAAAGGATCAGGCTATGTGAAGATATTTCTCCACAAGCTCAGCAATTTTGCCCTCGTCGCCGAGGATCTTGTCGGAGAGACCTTTGTCATTGAAGGCTCTCAGTTTTGCTGCCTGAGCATCGATAACTCCTGCCGGGAAGATATCGTTTCGTTCAAACATCTTGCGTTTTTCGATGAGTATGTCAGCTGATTCTGCACAACATGTTGGAAGCTGACGAAGCGTCTTGAGGAAGGATTTATACTCCGGGTTGAAGATGTTCCCTGATGCATAGAGTTCATCTGCCTTCGTAAGGGCGCCGTTCATCCCAAGTCCGTTCATCGCACCACAGATCAGGCAGGCAACGGTTTCATACAGATCTGCAGAGCCGTCAGCAACACGGTATTCGAATGTCTGCTTGCAGGCTTTGTCTGCTTTTCTTTTCAGTCCAAAGTTTGCTTCGGCGGCCATGTCAAAAGACCCTGTCCATCCAAGCGGAACACGAACGACAACGGACCGGTTACGGTCTCCCCAGCAGATATAGGTCGGGGCTTCCTGGTGAGGGACGAGTCTGAGGTAGGAGGTGGGGATCGGGTTTCCAAATGCGGTAACTGCATCGCCAATATCAAGAACTCCGACGATCATTCTCTTTGCGGTATCCGATAGAACTCCGTCCTTGATCATGACGTTTTTGCCGTTCTTTTCAGCGAGCATGTGGAAGTGGAGGCCGGATCCGGCTTTTCCAACAGTGATCTTTGGTGCGAAGGAGACCTCTACCCCGATCTGGGCGCCAAGCATGCGCAGGATCCATTTTGCGATGACGATCTGTTCAACTGCAAGGATCGGGTCGGTTGGTAAAAACTCGATCTCATGCTG
>DALTVZ010000043.1 GCA_029987315.1 Methanocorpusculum sp. | reverse complement strand
GGCGACCCCAAGTGTCATCATCGACGAGGCATATCGCCAGAGGGTGAAGTACTGGCGCCGCATCGTTCGCCCGAGATACACATCGGCCCGCGAGATCCTGCCGTATGCCCTAAGGCGCCGTTCAGGGTCATGCATCAGCGGAATCGACTCCTCGACCCACTGCATCACCGAGTCCGGCTTTTCATCGCATGCAAACGAAAGCTTCTGCAACTCCCGGTCAGGCGCTCCTGCAAAGACCCCGCCCACCAGATCAAAGATCGTTGCCCGTTCATCCTTCTGTGCGGTGTTGATATCCTCGGCAGACAGACTCGTCTTCCCGGTCGAAGAGCCAAACAGCATGTTCACCGCTGTTCGCATATCGCCGGCCGAACTCTCCGAGATCGCCGTCAGTGCGTCATCCCCGCAGGCGATATCCTCGAACCGGCAGATCTCCTTCATCCGTTTCTGCAGCGTTGATCCCGTGATCGCCCGAAATGGCACCGGATCACAGAGTCTGCGGATCGAGTCCGAGACGCCGTATGCATCATTCGCGATCAAAACGATCGGCTGCTTTGCCTCTTTGAGAATATCCGCGATCGCCCGGGCCCCTCCACGATCCGCATTTCCTTCGAGGTTATCCACCTCGTCGATCACGATCAGTTTTCGCCCGGCACCAAACAGACTTGCCGTAGTTGACGAGTTTCCGGCGACCCGCTCAATGATCGTTTTCGTGCGGGCGTCAGACGCGTTGAGCTCCAGCACCTCCCAGTCCATATCGCGGGCAAGAGCCAGAGCTGCCGAGGTTTTTCCAATACCCGGCTTTCCCGTGAAAAGAAGAGGACGTGACTCCGGCGTCCAGTTTCGTGCCCAATCAACTATCTGTCTGACCGCAGATCCATTGCCTAAAATATCGGCAAGATGCATCGGGCGGTACTTCTCTGTCCAGTCCATATTCGTTAGTGTAGTATGGTCGTCTTTAGATAATAACGGTTGGGAAAAGCCTTTGAAAGGGTGCTGTGCACGTTCCTAAAAAAAAATTATGCCGGGATGTTCATTTGAGTTTTCATAACGGCCCGGGCGATGAAATCGGTATAGATGCTGTTTTTCATGAAAAGTGCCTCCTCTTTTCCCTCCCGTTCATACACTGCAAGCACCTCTTTTCTATCTGAATAGATAATCGCTTTTGTCATTATGCCCGTTTTCTTCATGATCGGTATATCGAAGAGGAGTTCTTTTGTGTCTCTATCTGCAAGATAGGAGGGGAAAGGTATCTTCTTTGCGGATCTCGCGTCACTGACAACACTGTTGATTTTGATGCGTTTTGCTGACAACGTAAGTTCGTCTATATAGCGCTCGTAAAAATGTGGGTCGTCGGAGAAGATGATGAGCTCGTTTTTTGTCGTTTTGAGAAGCAAACGGATGTGGTTTTTGACCCCCCACTCGGTTTGGATGGTATAGGTCCGAGTAAGCAGGTCAGGTTCTATGGGAGCAGCACTGGCTTGAAGAGTGATACCCAGGATGTCATATCTGGCTATGACTTCATGCTTGAGACGTTCGATGGTTTGAGGAATATCTGCGATCCTGTAACGGACCGGTGATTGCATATTTGAGACGATAAATCCTTTTTTCTCGAGGACCGTGAGTGTTTCATACACTCTTCCTCGGGGGATTTCTGTTGCCTCGTGAAGTTCTCGGGGACTTGCGGAATTCATGCTGATAAGTGCGAGATACACCTTCGCTTCATATCCGCTCATTCCGATCTCTTTCAATTGTACTAAAATTGTATCCTCGACCATACAGCACGTCAACAGCTAACTATTTTCCATACCTGATGATATAATTAACCCAAGGTCGGGTCTGCCCAAACACAGATATTATCATTACAGAGAGGGAATAAATAGACAAGATACGTATCAAGGGACAGAAAGAATTCCAGTCCCTTCATTTTCAAGAGGTGATCCATAAACCATGTCTCCAGATACATATACCCCCGAGTCCATTGCTGACGCTGTTCGAAAATATGACGGCGTACGACGCAAAAAAGCGATCGGCAATCTTGTAAAAACGCTTCACATCGAAAACATTGATGTTATTGCTTCCTACGGTGAGGATGCTGCCGTGATCCGAAACGGTCATTCGGCTCTTCTCCTGGCAGCTGACGGTATATGGAACCAGCTGATGGATCTTGATCCCTATTGGGCAGGATACTGTTCGATCCTTGTAAATATCCATGATATCGCAGCTATGGGCGGCCGCCCGATCGCGATGGTGGATGTTCTTTCTGCCGTGGATGATGAACTCATGGACAAGGTCACTCATGGGATGTGCGATGCAGCCAAGGCCTTTGACGTGCCGGTGGTCGGCGGCCATCTCCACCCTGATGCACCCCACAATGCCATCGATGTTTCCATCCTCGGGATCGCCGAGCTGGACAATGTGATCTACAGTACGACCGCAGAGCTGGGGGATGCCATCATCGTCGCGATCGATCTTAACGGAAGGATCCACCCGAATGCTCGTATGAACTGGGACTCGGTCACGATGAAGGAGCCAAAACTCCTTAGATCTCAGATCGCTGTTATGAAGACATTCGGCGAACGTCATCTGCTGACCGCAGGAAAAGACATATCGAATCCCGGGATCATCGGGACCCTTGGGATGCTTCTTGAGTCCAGTAATGCTGGCGGTCTGATCGATCTTGAAGCGATCCCGCGTCCCGACCTTGAGAAGCTCGGCATCACTTTTGAGCAGTGGGTGCGGATGTATCCTGGTATGGGATTCATTGTGACCGCGAACCAGTCTTCTGTTGAAGCAGTCTGTCAGCTGTTTAGAAAAGTCAATATGGCGGCTCAGGTCATCGGGACCGTGACCGACACTCACAAACTCATTCTCCAGAAAGGAAAAGATACGGCCACACTCTTCAACTTCTGTGTTGAGGGTATAACCAATATAACTACGGTATGATCACGCTTGGGATCGGATGCGGCTGTGACGATGAAAAGGTTTTGACCAGTGCAAACCAGGTCGCATCAGAGGAGCTTCGGATCCTCTGCTATTCTAAGTCGCCACTCACAGAGTCGGCCTATGTTGGCTCGGTCGTCTCGGATCATCCGGAGGTCGCGCTCATCGACGATCTCCTTGCAGGAAAGATCCAGGGAGCAGTTCGGGGGACACTTCCGGCAAACGAAACGCTCCGTTATCTGAAGAAGGCATACGGTGTCTCTCGTTTGGAACGCATCGCTCTTCTCGAGACGGTACGCGGCGAACGCTTTTTCCTTGCACCGGTCGGTGTTGATGAAGGATGGACCGTTGAAGAGAAGGTGGATCTGGTGGTCCGCGGGCGAAAACTTGCGAAGACCTTTGGGCTCCCGGAGAAGACGGCCATCCTTTCCGGAGGGAGGATCGGGGACATCGGCCGGCACCCGATTATAGACAGATCTATACATGAAGCAATCCAGGTCGCTGAAGAAACCGGGGCAGTTCACGGGGAGATCTTGATCGAGTCTGCGGTGAAAGACTGCGGTCTGATTATTGCTCCAGACGGCATATCCGGGAACCTGATTTTTCGCACACTTACCTTTCTTGGAGCCGGAATCGGGCATGGTGCGCCCATTACGAATATTCAGGGCATATTTATCGATAGTTCGCGCGCATCCCTCGGATATGTCCCAGCCCTCAACCTGACCGCCGCTTTGGTGCGCAAAAATAATCGATAATCAAGCTCTTTTTAGCTATCGTGCCAAAAATAAAACCCCAATCGAAAATCCGACCACAATGCAAAAGAAAAATCTAAAACAGCCCCTAAATACCTTTAGTATGATAAAAATCTCCTTTTCTTGCATAGTTATATATATTATTTTGAACCATTTTCTGTTTGAGAATAATTATGGCAGACTTACCCAAAGCAGCAGTCGTCAGACTCGCTAAGAAAGCTGGCGCAGTTCGTGTCGGCGAAGATGCAGCAGATGCATTAGTATCAAAGGCAGAAGCATACATCGAAGCTATTGCAAAACAGGCATTCGAACTCGCTCAGCATGCAGGTCGAAAGACCATTAAGGCAGAGGACATTGACCTCGCCACGAAAGAATAAACGCAATTTTGTGTGTGGTGTGCGGGTCAATAAAAACCCGTACATAAAACAAGCTCAACTTGTTTTTTTTATACGGGAAATCTCTTATGGGACTTCCCACTTCTCTTCAAAGAGAACTTTCAGAAAAAAAGTATTAGAGTGTTCCTTTGGTGCTTGGAACTGCGGTATGACCAGGGCGGACATACAGCGCTTCACCTAGGGCGATCCCGAATGCTTTGAAGATCGCTTCACATTTGTGATGATCGTTCACGCCTGAGAAGATCACATGGGCAGTGATGCCCGCATTGATACAAAGACTGTAAAGGAAGTGCTCGAACAGATCGTTTGGGATGCCGGCGGTGGAGATACCGGTGAAGGTTCCTTCCATAACGAGATAGCCTCTGCCTGAGATGTCAAGTGCCGCGGTGGCCCGTGACTCGTCCATGGGAATGATCGCATGGGCAAAACGCCGGATACCGCGTCCATCACCTACGGCTTCTTTGACGGCGGTCCCAAGAACGATCCCTACGTCCTCGATCGTGTGGTGATAGTCCACCTCAATGTCGCCCTTTGCCTCGATCGTGAGAGCAAAGCCTCCGTGGCGTGCAAATGCGTTGAGCATATGGTCCATAAACGGGATGCCTGTGGAGATCTCGACCGCTCCGTGAGTGTCCGGATCGAAAACGACACGGATGTTGGTTTCTTTTGTCTGTCTGGTTTTTTCCACTGATCTCATACTGATGCCTCCAATGCTTCTTTGAGAGTGATCCGTCCGCTGTAGAGTGCAGATCCAAGAACACACCCTGACGCACCCAACCGCTTCAAGCAGGACACGTCCTGAGGCGTCGTAACGCCTCCGGCGACGATGACTGGTATGTTTACCGCGTCCAGAAGCTTTTTGACCGGATCGCTGTCGATACCGGCCTGCTTTCCTTCCACATCCACATTGGTGTAGAGAAGGGATCCGGCACCGAGCTCTTCGAACTTTTCAGCCCAGCCGATGAAGTCTCCGGCAAGCTCCTGCCAACCTGAAACAGCGATCTCTCCCCGGCGTGCATCCACGCCTGCCATGATCCGTTCACTGCCAAACTCCTTACTTAAGGTCTGGATGACCGAAGGGTCTTGCGTCGCAAATGTGCTCAGGATGATCCGTGAGACCCCGCAGTTCAGCCAGCCTCGGGCATCCTCAAGACTTCGGATACCCCCGCCGACCTGAGTGAAGACATCGGTCATCTCGATGACCTCGCGGATCATTGCCGCATTCGTGCTGCTTGCGGCAAATGCACCATCCAGATTCACGATATGGAGATTGGATGCGCCTTCGCTTAACCAGCGGCTGGCATTGTCCAGAGGGGTCCCGTATACGGTTGCCGTCAGACGGTTGCCGCCGACAAGCTGGACACAGTTTCCAGACAGTACGTCCACCGCCGGAAAAATCTCCATCTTAGCGCACCATCCGGGTTATATCGAGAACAAGGAGGTCTCGAGCCCCGGCACGTTTCAGGAGATTGATCAGCTGATACACTTTATTGGTCGACACGACCGCGTGCAAAGCAACAGAATCCGATCCGGCGATCTCCATGATGGTCGGTCCTCCAAGTCCGGGGATCAGCGCTTTGATCTCCTCGAGTTTTTCACGCTGGACGTTGAGCATCAGATAACACTGACCTTTTGCCGCGATCACGCTCTCAAAAGCAAGAAGGATCTCCTCGATTTTTTCACGTTTTTCTATGAGGGAATTTTTGTTGACGATGACGTTGGTCGTGCTTGCGAGTATCTCGCCCAGGATCCTGAGATTGTTGACCTCAAGCGTCGTTCCTGACGAGGTCAGATCGACGATCGCGTCGGCTATCCCAAGGTGGGGGGCAGCTTCGCATGCCCCTGAGACCTCGATGATCGTGACCGGAACAGATCTTTGTGCAAAGTAATCTTTGCAGATGTTTGGGAACTCGGTGGCGATTCTGGTGCCGCTCATCATCTCCACCGAGGTGATCGGTGAATCTTCTGGAACGGCAATCACAAGTCTTGCTGATCCAAACTTCAGATCAAGAGGACATGCGACATCGGCCCGGCGTTCTGCTACCATGTCGAGGCCGGTGATACCGAGATCGGCAACACCTTTTGCTACATATTCCGGGATATCGATAGGCCGAACGAACAGGACCTCGATCTCCGGGTCTATGGTCTTTGCGATGAGCTGGCGGGTCCCGGTGATATTGATGTGGATGCCCGCTTTGTTCATCAGATCATTGATGGGCTCAGCTATACGGCCTTTATTTGGGATCGCCAGGCGTATTTTTGCCATATTTAGAAGGTCTTCAATTTTCCGTCGATGACGAGTCTGGTGATATCAGTGATGTTTTCCAGACGTTTGTTGACTATCTCTTCGACCTCTGGTGCGAAGTCCTTGAATCCGTATCCGCGTTTGGTTATGCACTGGACACTGGCGATGTGTGGGTAGTCGATTGGGTGACCGATCTGGGAGAGAAGTCTGACATACATCTCATCGACACCATCAACCTTTTGGCAGGCCTCCTTTGCGATCTCGGTGGAGAGCAGGTTGTAGATCTTGCCGATATGGTTGATTGGGTTTTTACCTGATGTCGCTTCCATGGACATGGGTCTGTTTGGTGTGATAAGTCCGTTGCAGCGGTTACCGCGTCCGACCGATCCATCGTCGCCCATTTCAGCTGAAGTTCCGTTGACGGTCAGGAAGACCGAGGTCGCTTTTTTGCGGATGATATCTGCAGTATTGATCTCGACTTTTACTTTCCTGTCGGTGTACTGCTTTGCGACCTGAGTTAAGGACTCGGCCATCTTCTCTTTCATCTCGACATACTCGTCGACACCGGGGCAGTGTCGGTCGATCATTGCACAGGCAACGGTGATCGTGATGGTATTGATATCTCTAAGGCCCATGAGCTTCAGATCGTAGCCGATCATCGGGTTTTTGGGGCGGAACTCTTTGGCGATGTACTCGTCAAGTCCAAGGATGATCTGTTCGACCTGGGAGAAGGGGGCGTGACCGACACCAAAAGAGGTATCGTTTGCACGCGGAACTGCGGTGTGGCCTTTCTTTGTGTGGAAAACATCACGAAGATCGGTGGAGCCGGTCCCCATGCGGCAGTCGACTATGACGTCAGACTCCATATTGAATGTGGGTATCGTTTCACGCAGATACGATCTTGCTGCCTCAACAGCGATGCTGTCGGTCGCGAATACTTTACCTTCGAACTGACGGGTTGCTCTTCCGGTCAAAAGGAAGTAGATCGGTCTGATGATTTTTCCGCCGCCAAACTGCGGTGAGGATTCGCCTGCAACGACCTCGCCCTGGTCGGTGTTGTGGTGAAGGATCGCGCCGTCGCACTCGTCCATATATTCTCTGCAGAGTGCGCGGGAAATTGCTTCTGCGACGCCGTCGGCAATACTATCTGGGTGGCCTATGCATTTGCGCTCGACCAGTTCGACCTTCTGCTTTTCCATTGGAGTTTGAGAAAGGTGCGTGATACTGATATTTCTCTTCATTTTTGAATCACTTCAAAATAATCTGATGTTTAAGTATATAAATACTAGTATTACAAATTAAAGAATTTCGATACTGCTGAAAATAAGCTGATATCTATAATAAAAAAATAAAAGAGATCATCATACCGCATCTCTAAGGATGCTCGGTCAGATCCGTCGCGCCGGTTCAAAGCACGAGTTTGACATCTGTCCGTATCTGGGCAACCGACTTGCCGCCGACAAAGACGCGGATAACGCCGCCCGATTCTGAGACGACGATGCCGACCGCTTGTACGACCTTGGTGATCGCCGCAGTGGCGAGATGTCTGCCGCCAAGTCCGCTCTGGAGGTTTGCATCACGACTGTCGGCATCAAGATATCTGCCGGACGCCTCGATGATCCCGTTTTTATCAAGGATGAAAACACCGTCAAGCTGGGAAAATTCTTTGACACTTTCCCAGTTCTCCCGCATTTTCACATCCCTAACCTCTATTGGATGACCTGCGTATGGATTCAAAACACCCTGATGGGACCAGCGCTTCAGTTCATCGATATCGCCTAAGATGAAGGCAGTACCAACTGATCTGCCTTCTCGTCCATCATGGGCGAGTTCGATCGCAAGCATCAAAACAGCATGCAGGGCTTCCGGATCGACGATATGTGCATAATCCCCGACCGAGAATGAGTTTTCCTTGCTTTCCACATCGTAAATGAGGATAGCATAGGGGAATGCAGCAACCACGGTCCCGCTGTCGGTATTGGTCAGTATCTTATATTGGAGGACCGCGTCAACGATCTGATTTGAACAGTAATTTACGAGAGTGGCCATGTTGTGGTCCCGCAGGATCTCAGGCTGGATATCGACCACATGCACGGTAGGGGTGTCGATGCTGATGCCCTCGTCTTTTGGCAGGAACGATATGACAGCCAATGCGTTCACTGTTTTAGCGAGGTTGTCTGCGGCTATCATAAGATTTCTGTTTTTCTCTCTCATCTCACCCTCCGTATCAATCCGGGTATTTCTGAGGGGCGTGTTGCGACCGGTATGTCGAGGGCTCGTAAGCGCTCGATCTTTGATGCGGCGTCTCCTTCTCCTCCTTCCACGATTGCTCCGGCATGTCCCATCCGTTTTTCTTTAGGGGCCGAAACGCCTGCGATATAGGAGACGAGCGGCAGACCGATGTCCAGCGCATGGCGTGCTCCTTCGATCTCCAGACTGCCGCCGACCTCGCCGATGAGAACAACGGTCTTTGTTCGTCCGTCTGCATGGAACTCGTCCACGACCTCTGAGAATGTTTGACCTATGACCGAGTCCCCGCCGATACCGATGATACCTGATTGACCGAGTCCGGCTGATGTGAGTTCTGAGATGACCTGGTAGGTCAGGGTCCCGCTTCGTGAGATGACGCCAACATCCCCTTTCATACAGAGGTTTGCCGGGATGATCCCCAATTTGCACTCACCTGGAACAAGCATTCCCGGACAGTTCGGGCCGATGACGCGGCTCCCGCGAGATCCTGCATAGGCAACTGCCCGCATGATGTCGTGCACAGGAACATGTTCGGTGATGGTCACGATTGTGGGGATCTTTGCATCCGCCGCCTCCATGATCGCGTCGCCGCATCCGCCGGCTGGAACAAAGATGACCGTAGCACCGATCTCATGCTCATCTACTGCGTCTATGACGGAATTATAGATCGGTACGCCGTACACATTCTGTCCGGCTTTTCCGGGCGTCATTCCGGCAATAACTCCGGTGCTGCCCACCTGTTTTGCATAGGCGTTCATCAGGTCGATGTGGAATTTTCCTTGAGATCCAGTCGCTCCCTGAACGAGGACGCCTGTGTCTTTTCCTGCATAGATCATTGTCCCGCCTCCACTGCGGCCTGAATTGCCGTGTCCATGGTGTCGAACATGACGTATCCGCCTCCTTGCAGAAGCCGGCGTCCTTCCTCTTCGTTTGTCCCGGCGATACGAACGATCACTGGCTGAGTCACTCCGGCATCGATGATCCCTTTGGCGACCTCGTCACAGCGGGTGATACCGCCGAGAAGATTCACCACGATCACCTTTACCGCCGGCATGGATGCAACAAGCCGGACCGCATACATAACGCGTTCCGCCGCCGCTCCGCCACCGACATCCAAAAAATTCGCCGCTTTTCCCTGATAATGGGAGATGATGTCCAGAGTCGCCATGGTGAGACCGGCTCCGTTCCCGATCACACCGATGTTTCCATCCAGCTCGACATAGGAAAAGCCGTGCTTCTCTGCCTCTGCCTCACGAACGGTCAGGTCCCTATTCTCGGAGATGCCCTGTCGTGCAAGGGAGTTGTCGTCAATAATGATCTTGCCGTCTGCTGCGAGGACACCTTTTGGCGTCATCACCAGAGGATTGATTTCAGCAAGGATAGCATCCTTTGATTTGAAAACAGCGAACAGATCGCGAACTATTTTGCCTATCTCTTTAGGAGATGTGCCGATCACGTTACGAACGATGAAGTCCGGGAGGGTGGCAAAGGAAGGGTCCACATACACGCGGCTGAGCGCCTCGGGTCGTTCCTTTGCGAGTACCTCGATCTCGACACCCCCTTCACTGGAAAAGAGGATCAGTGGCATCTTTTTTGCACGGTCGATGGTGATGCTGAGATAATATTCGTGGGAGATCTCGAGAGCCTCCTCAACGAGGACTTTTTCGACTGGGAGTCCCTTGATGGTCTTTCCAAAAAGATCATGGGCGACCTCTGATATATTTTCAGCATTTGCCAGAAGGATACCGCCTGCTTTTCCTCTGCCGCCCACATCGACCTGGGCTTTGAGGACGACCTTTTCTGCAACTTTTTGCTGAGCGGCTTTGGCTTCAGTTGGTGATACGATCAAAACGCTGTTTGGGACCGGGATCCCAGCTTCTCGAAAGATCTGTTTTGCTTCATATTCACGAAATTTCATATCTGACTCCTGACGAGTTCCTGCCCGATCGCGAGTGCCCGCTTATTATTTTCCTCTGTGCCTTTGGGCACGCTATCCAAAACTGCGTGTTCAAGCGCTTCGTAGGATACGATGCCGGTCGCCTCAAGGAGCCCTCCGAGCATGATCACATTGGCAAAAACCGTTTTTCCAAGCTGGGTCTTTGACTCAACGGTCGCCGGGACCTCGTAGTATTTGCAAGAAGGGCGGCTGGTGACATATCCTGGATCGAGAAGCATAATGGCGTCTTTATTCACATTTGAGCCATATTTTACGTATGCTTCCTCTGACATGATCGCATATACATTAGGATCCGTTACCTTTGGGTAATAGATCTGCTCGTCTGAGATGATGACCGCAGAGGCAGAAGCTCCCCCACGTGCTTCAGGGCCATAGCTCTGTGTCTGGACAACATATTTATTTGCATACAATGCGGCCGCTCTTCCAAGAATTACTGCGGCAGTTATGATGCCCTGACCCCCAAGGCCGGAGAATCTGATCTCGGTTTTCATTTGGTTGCCTCCACGCCAAGGGGTGGATTATTTCTGCGGACGAACTGGCCGACAACAAACTTTTCAGGAGAAAGTATTTTTCCTGCCGCCGCATCTCGGTCTGCCTTGACCTTCAGCACGGCATTTTCCCGGAACGCATCGATCATCTGGGTGACCTGCCGCATTTTGTTTTTGCTGCCGTACGAAGTTGGGCACTGGGTCATCACCTCAAGGAACGAAAATCCCGGCGTCTCGAGTCCAATGCGGATTGCCTCGGTGAGCTCCTTTACATGGAATGAGGTCCAGCGGGCAACATAATTTGCTCCTGCGGCCTCTGCAAGTTTGCAGAGATCGAACGGCTGCTCCTGCATGCCGTATGGGGTCGTTGTGCTGAAGGCTCCGATAGGGGTGCAGGGACTTCCCTGACCGCCGGTCATGCCGTAGATATTATTGTTCATACAGATCACGGTGAGGTCGATGTTTCTTCTGCATGCGTGGATGAAGTGATTCCCTCCGATCGCAGAACAGTCCCCGTCTCCGGTGAACACGATCACATGCTGGCCCGGCTTAACGAGCTTTAGGCCGGTCGCAAAGGCAAGTGCACGGCCGTGGGTCGTATGGAGCGAATCTGATGAGGTGTATCCAGATGCTCGGGACGAACACCCGATCCCTGATACGAAGGTCGTCTCCTCCTGTTTGTAGTTGAGTTCCTCGACAGCGCGGAGAGTACAGTTGAGGATCGTTCCGTTTCCACATCCCGCACAGTAAATGTGGGGGAGCCGGTCCTGGCGATACCAGTCTTCCAGATTCATAAGCAGACCTCGGTGACAGGCTTTTTCGCGGTTTTTGCGATTTCTGCCGCCTTCTGCAGCTCGGCTGGGGTGTGGAGAGCACCGCCTAGTTTGGGCACGGTCACGATTGGGACATTGGTGTATTGTCGGACCTCTTTTGCCATCTGTCCAAGATTCATCTCAGGAATGATGAATGCTTTCACGTTTTTGAATGCAAGCAGGGACTCATCAGGGAACGGCCAGACGATACGCAGATTCAGATGACCGTAGGTATTGGGAACATCATGGAGAAACTGGCGAACCGTCCGTGTGGGAGCCCCATACGAAATGAAAACCAGCTCTGCATCAGGGTTGATGATCTCCACATCGGCGATCTCATTTCTGAAGTCCTCGATCTTATTGACCTGGCGGCGGACCAGTTTTTCGTGGAGCTCAGAGGAGTCGGTCGAGGGGTATCCTTTTTCATTATGCGTCAGTCCGGTGATGTGGACATTATGACCCATACCAAAGGTGGCAAATCCGGGAACGCCGTTCTCATCAGGTGCACAGGGCAGTTCTCCCTCTTTTAGTTCACGGCGGGGAATGATCTCGAAATCATGGTGAAGGGTGATCTTTTCACGCATATGTCCGATGGTCTCATCCGTCATCAGGAACACCGGTGTTCGAAACCGGTCGGCAAGATTGAACGCTTTGATGGTCAGATCGTACATCTCCTGGACAGAAGATGGGCAAAGAGCGATCACATTGTAGTCACCATGCGAACCATATCTGCACTGAAGCATATCGCCCTGTGCTGCCATCGTTGGCTGGCCTGTGGATGGACCTCCACGCTGAACGTTTACGATCACGATCGGGGTCTCTGTGAAGGCGGCATATCCGATATTTTCCATCATCAGAGAAAAGCCCGGTCCTGAGGTGGCAGTCATCGTTCGGGCGCCGGCCCAGGATCCGCCGATAATGGCGGCGACGCTTGCAAGCTCATCCTCCATCTGAATGAAGGTCCCGCTCATTTTTGGCAGACGAAGAGCCATCCGCTCGGCGATCTCGGTGGAGGGCGTTATTGGGTAGCCGGCAAAAAATCTGCATCCGGCTGCCAATGCTCCTTCAGCACAGGCAACATTACCGTTCAGGAAATCGATTTTATCAGTCAATATTCAATCACCACTTTCTGAGACTCGAATGGTTTTTCATCAACCCAGGATATTGCCTGGTCCGGGCATATCATCTGACACATTCCGCAAAGCTGCCTGCCGTAGAGCTTTTGCAAACGGCAGTTTGTGCATCTTTCCGGATGGTCCAGGACCGGGATGATGTAGCCGCGTGAACCTGGACTG
>DALTVZ010000042.1 GCA_029987315.1 Methanocorpusculum sp. | reverse complement strand
TGGCCTCGTCGCCATCGAATGCATCGAGTGGGGCATGCCGCTTCTCGCGATGATGTATCCGCGTGGAAAAGATATCAGATCCGAAAACATGCATGAAGCCATCAAACTTGCGGCACGCGTGGGTTCGGAGCTTGGCGCAGACATCGTCAAGACCGTATATACGGGAGATCCGGATTCATTCAGAGAGGTGACCGAAGGCTGCCATGTGCCGGTGGTTATCGCGGGTGGTTCGAAGATGAGCGACTTTGCAACTCTGCAGCTGATCGAAGGGGCGATGCAGGGTGGAGCTGCCGGCGTGTCGATCGGGAGAAACGCATTCCAGCACGCTCATCCTGATAGATTTGTTCGAGCTGCAGCTTTGATCGTTCACGAAAGACGAACGGCAGAAGAGGCAATGGAAATTTTACTCGCAGAGGAGTAGTGTTCGGCGGGATGAAATGACCTTAGCAGTTCTTGGGCCAAAAGGCACGTTTTCCTATGAGCTTGCCGAATCGATCAAAGAAAACGACGAGGAAATCCTGCTGTTTTCAACGATACGGGACGTTTTCACGGCGGTTCTTTCGACCAATGTCCGAGGGCTGGTCCCGGTCGAGAACAGTGAGGCGGGGGGCGTGGGTGAAACACTGGACGGTCTTTTGCAGACGAAATGTCGTATCACCGCTGAATATTATATGCCGATCCGGCATTTTTTCGTGTCGAGATGCGAGCCAAAGGATATCTCGGTCGTTTATGCTCATATCCAGTCGCATGAACAGTCGAGCGTGTATCTCAACAGTTTGAAGGATGTGTCCGTGATCCACACGAGCAGCAATGCTCAGAGTGCAAAGGAGGCGGCAGTGACCAAAGGTTCGGCGGCAGTTACGACCGAAAGTGCAGCAAAGCTGTATGATCTGCCGATCCTTAAAAAAGATATCCAGAACTCAACGAACAATACCACACGATTTTTGGAGATCTCTGCCGATGCAAAAGGCCCAGCGGATCCGGAAAAATGCAGTGTGGTGATCATTCCTCGAGAGAATCGTCCTGGTATTTTATACGGGATCCTCGGGGTATTTTCACGCCGTGGGATCAATCTGACCCGTATCGAGTCGCGGCCGTCAAAGGAGGGGATCGGCACCTATGTCTTTTTCATTGATTTTGAAACGATCGAGGGGTGGAAGGACACGATAGCTGAGTTGCAGGAGATGACCGGGGTGAAGGAGCTCGGGTGCTATAGAAAAAAGAATTATCGATGATTTGGTGAAGACAGAGACTCGTGTTGTTATTATTAGTGTGAATAGCGAGAGGCATGATTTTTCCTGATGCCTCGCTTGACACTATACTAATAGAAACATGATAGGTGATGCGGGCTGATTCCGAATCCTTTTTTAATGAGTAGTGCGTATTTATTAAAGCCTGTTCCTATAACCTGTTTAGCGGCGGTAAGGGAACAGGCGACTTTTATTGAGCGGGTTGGAGCGGGCTGGCCCTTTAGGGACGGTCTTAGCTGAGCAAGTCGAAGACTTGCGAGTGTGCATATATTAGGTTTTTTCTGATTACGGCATCATGTCGTTCTATCTGGTATTTTTCAGACAGTGTGTACTTCGGTTTCGTGTATTGGGTTGGTGTGGAAGTATAAGAAAAGCCAACCGCGAATCGGCGCTAATCTGAGCCCTTCGGGCTCCCAGAATCGGATTTGCTCTTCCTCACTCTCGCAATCCAGCTACGCTGTCTTGCTCGTCCCTTCATCGGGACCGTTCGGGCAAATCCTTTCGCCGCCCCAGCGGCTCATTGTTGGAAATCCACTGGGTTTTTGGTGAAATAGAGTTATCATGATTGAATTATAGAAATTTTCCCTCATAGGAGGCGCTGGGGCGCCGACAGGATTTGCCCGAACG
>DALTVZ010000041.1 GCA_029987315.1 Methanocorpusculum sp. | reverse complement strand
TTGCCTGAACGAATTTAAATATCCGTAGAACCTACACATATAGGACTCTGGAAAATACTGGTGTCTGAGAAACTCAGACGTTAATCAGAGATACAAATTTAGGAGATATCAAAAAAAATGCTTTGGCAAGGTAAATCAGTAAGAAAAGCGACCGGAGGTCGCTACCATGCATCCCGCGGTAAGAAAAGGTTCGAGATCGGAAGATCCCCAGCAGACACCATCATCGGGATCACACGCGTAAAGACCATCCGCGTTACCGGTGGCAACACTAAAGTCCGCGCACTCCGCTGCGAGTTTGCAAACGTCTGCGACAAAAAGACTGGAAAAGTTCAGAAAGCAAAAATCAACGCTGTTGCAGAAAATGCAGCAAACCCGAACTATGTCCGCCGCAGTCTTTTGACCAAGGGAGCGGTCATCACGACCGAACTTGGTAAAGCAAAGATTGTCAGCCGCCCAGGTCAGGATGGCGTTATCAACGCGATTCTGATCGAATAAAAATATATTTTTTTCTTTTCTCTAAGACAACTTCATCTATTCAAATGACGAATAGTCTGGTATGCGCCGCGTTTCATATCTGTTTCCCCACACCTGCGACTTAATGTTCGACGTCCCACGTCCCTTCTCCCAGTATCTAATGGCAATGGTAAAACTTGCCGACCGGCAGGACAATTTTCGGACAGTAGACGGGCCGATGAAACGAGAGATCAGCGTCCTTCTCGCACATCATCGACTCGGGTTTGAACGGCTCAATAAAAACTCTCATCCGGAGATAGAGGTTACAGAGGAGGCAGACATACAGATAATCCTCACCGATACCATCCTCAGATCCAGTGCGAGCATGCCGTTGAACGAAAATAGATTCCTCGTAAAAGGAGTCGACAAAGGAAACCACACCGAGGTGTATGTAACAAAGTCTCCAGCGATACCCGGGGCATCTGTCCTTGAACTTAAAGAGATCATTCTGGGGCTTTTTAGATGAACGAGCGGGAAATTTCGGTTGCCGCCCCCTTTAAACACAGAAATGCCAACCGACTTCGTCAGATTGACCTGATCTTCTATTACACGCAGGATAAAAAATGGATGAGCCAGGACAAAGCAAAAAAGCTCATCTTGATCGCTGAAAAAACAGGGCTGATCACCAAAGACATGGGAGGCGAGTATGTATTGAGGGAGGAGCTTCGAACAGTGAAGATCCCGCTCGGGTTTCGCCCAACAGACAAAATCTTTGTTCTGGACGAATGCGAAACACTCGACCCACTGGAAAAACTTCTTGAAGACATAGAGGAAAAAACCGGCATGGTAAAAAAAGATCTGGTAGGCGAGATGGAACGCATCAGTAAACATTTTGACAATCTGATCGGTCCTGAGGCTGCGATAATACTTCTTGCAAAAAAATACCATGTCCCTTATGGGCCATACAAAGCCGACCTGATCAAAAGAATCGGCGAATAAAAAAATATTAAGATTTATTCTGCCGCTGCAGCAAAAATCTCAGTGATCGGCTTTTCACCGTGAACAGTGATTTTTGCATTGACCTGAACGAAGTCAGTGGAGATCTCATTTCCGCGCTGAGCTTTTCTTCTTCTCTGGCCGTTGTGGGCTGCACTGAATCCAAATCCGTCCGAGAGCAGAATGCCTCTTCTGACGTTGCCCGGAAGGTCTGGGCGTGCTGGAGTACCGGTCTTGTCGGAACCGCCAGTGATCGTAATCTTATAACCGCTCATGCCGAACG
>DALTVZ010000040.1 GCA_029987315.1 Methanocorpusculum sp. | reverse complement strand
CACTCACACCAAATATCATAACCAATGGACATCCCAACCAACGGACTTCTCCCGGCATCCTGCATATTCGCAGGCGAACTCATGCTTGCAGTGGAAGCACAGACAGGATTTTCCACACCGTTTGGCATATTCTCCCCCAAAATATTTCTGATAGGCACTCTCACCGAAAAAATACAGAGAGACGATAAAATATCCACGCTTCGGATCAGCGATCCAACCGGCGTGTTCTCCTGCTCCATGAGCTGGCAGAACTCCGCTCTCCTCAAGATTGCCGAAGATATCGAGACCCCGTCTTTTGTTGCAATTTTTGGCACCATGCGGTTTCGAAAATACGCCAGTCGATCGTTTATAGAGATCGTGCCTGAAACCATCACCCCCGCATGCCGCGAGGCGAGAAACGCCTGGATTCTCAGCACCGCAGAGTCCACGGTCTCACGTCTCGAAAGATCGCCCGCCTCGGATCTTCGTAAAGAACTGGCCGGAAAGATCAACTTCGCCCTCTCCTCGATCCGCCCTCCTCCGCCAAAAGAGGAGATCAGCAACGAAAAGATTTTCGAGATCATCACCGCCCTCTCGGAAAAGAAGGGTGCCCGGATCCTTGACGTTCTCGCTCGCCTGACAACGCTCGGGCTCGATGAAACCGCTGCAAAAACGCGGCTCGGTTTACTCATGGAAGAAGGGGAATGCTACACCCCCACGACCGAATTCATTAAACTTGCCTGATCATGCAGCCGGAATTTTATGCAGAAGGTCCCGCCGTTTTGATCGAGCGAGAGGAGCGTTCCCTCGTAATAGCCGACCCACACTTCGGCGTCGAGGCAGACCTTCATCGACATGGCCTGCATTTTCAAAGCTCCACCGACTCGCGTCTTGCTCGGCTGCTTGACCTTATCGAACAGGCAGATCCGGACTACTTGATCGTTCTTGGCGACCTCAAACACATGATCTCGTATCTCACCTATCAGGAACGGACCGAGATGCCGGAGGTGCTTCGTAAGATCAGGAGAGAGACCACGTTTCGGCTCGCTCCGGGAAATCATGACGCCGGTCTCGAACAGTTTCTCCAAAAGGACGAACTCCTCCCGATGACCGGCGCCCTCATCGATGGGACCGGCTACTTTCACGGCCACACCATCCCGGACCCCTCACTATTCGGCCACCTGATATTGTGCGGTCACCACCATCCGGTCGTGAACATCTACGACTCGGTTGGGTGTGCTCTTCGGGGAACGCCCGGCTATCTTCTTGCCGAGATCGACCCATCCATCTGGGGTCCTGCTCCGGCTCTCCCGACCCGGGTCCTGCTCGTCCCGGCATTCTACGAACTTGCCGGCGGCATGGACATTCGGCTGATACCGGGCAACAAAATTTCTCCGATCGCAAAGGCAATTTTGACCGAAACGGCAGAGGTGTTCCTCAAAGACGGAACATATGTAGCTCCGTTCTCTGAACTTCGCCCTGATCCTCTGGAGAGAGCATGACGTCAGCGATCCAGGAGCTCAAAGACTCCCTTCACCCAAAACTTCGCGAGGTGCTGGAAAAACGCGGGTTCGATGAGTTCTCAGAGATCCAGATGCGTGCGGTCCCGAAGCTCATCTCCGGAATAAATGCGATCTTGATCGCCCCAACTGGGACGGGAAAAACCGAGAGTGCCCTCCTCCCGGTCTTTCATCACATGCTCACCGATCCGCTGCCCGAAGGATTCACGGCCCTCTACATCACGCCGCTACGTTCCCTGAACCGGGACATGATGAACCGTCTGGATTGGTGGGGAGCGGAACTCGGCCTCAAGATATCTGTTCGTCACGGGGACACGACCCAAAGCGACCGGAGAAAACAGGCACTCCATCCACCGGATCTTCTGATCACCACCCCTGAAAGCCTGCAGGCGATGATGATGGGCAAGGTCCTTCGTAAACATCTAGCCGTTGTTCGTTACGTCATCGTGGATGAGATCCATGAACTTGCTGACGGAAAACGCGGAGCTCAGCTCTCGGTAGCCCTGGAACGGGTCGCCGAACTCTCCGGCGAGTTCCAGCGGATCGGTATCTCGGCAACGGTAGGGAATCCGGAGCTCGTGGGCAGGTTCCTGTGCGGAAAACGTCCCTGCACGATCGTGCAGGTTCCGGTAGCAAAAACACTCGACCTTTCCGTGAAGTTTGCCGGCGAGGCATTCGGTGATCAGACGAAGCTGATCGAAAAATGCATCGATTCCCACACCTCGACCCTCGTGTTCACGAACACCCGAAGCGTAGCCGAGGCAATAGGAAATGCTCTCCTCCCACGTGGGGATACGGACGTGCATCACGGTTCACTTTCCCGCGAAGTCAGGATCGATGCAGAGGAAAAATTCCGTGCAGGTCTGACCCGGGGTATGATCTGCACATCATCGATGGAGCTTGGAATAGATATCGGGCAGATCGATCATGTGATCCAGTTCAACTCGCCTAGAGAGGTTTCCCGTCTCATACAAAGAACAGGCCGAGCCGGTCATCAGATCCATGCCACCTCGAAGGGGATGATCCTTTCGACCGGGTTCGATGACATCCTTGAGTCGATGGTGATCGTGAACAAGGCGATGAACAATGAGCCGGAAAACATCCGCCCGCACATCAATGCAGCGGATGTTATCGCAAACCAGATAGCGGCCCTCGCGGTGGAACGAGGCGAGATATCGATCGAAAAGATCGAGGAGATCTTCTCGCGAAGCTTCTGTTTCGAAGATGCCGGGCCCCTTATTCGCGAGGTGATCGACCGGATGGAAAAACACTTCCTGATCCGCACAGAAAACGGCATGGTGATCACGAAATCACGGGCACGCAAGTATCTCTCGCTGAATCTTTCGATGATCGCTGATGAGAAGAAAAGCATGATCTTCGATGTGGTCTCAAGAAAGCCGGTCGGAACTCTGGATGAGTCCTTTGTTATCAGCTGGATCTCGTCAGGGGCGGTTTTTGTTGCCCGGGGTCGGATATGGCGTGTCCTCGATATCGAGGAGGACCGGATCATGGTGGAGCCGGCGAAGAATGTGAAAGGAGAGCTCCCGTCCTGGGAAGGTGAGCAGATCCCGGTCCCTTATACGGTGGCGACGGAGGTTGGAAGACTGCGCCGTCTGCAGAACTTCGATGAGTATCGAGCCGATGCAAAGTCGGTGCAGTTTGCCAAAAAAGTTCTTTCCGAGATGAAAAAGAATCGTTCTGTTACGGCGACGGACAAACTGATCGTGCTTGAGGATTCGGACGAAGGGGTCGTGATGAATCTTTGCGGGGGGCACAAGGTGAATGAAACGATCGGACGTATCCTGTCGATTTTGCTATCTGCCCGGTACGGGACCTCGGTTGGGATCGAGACGAATGCATACCGCGTTCTTCTCCGGCTCCCGAAGATGCTTCGAGCCTTTGATGTGGAGGAGGTTTTGCTTTCTCTTGAGCCTGATCATGTGGAGGGTATCCTGATGCTTGCGCTGAAGAAGACGGCTCTGTACAAATGGAAGCTGGTGCAGATCGCGAAGAAGTTTGGGGCGATCGATTCTGACGCAGATTATGAAAAGATCAGTATGAACCGTCTTTTGGATCTGTTCGACGGGACGGTGATCGAGCGGGAGGCGTTCCGCGAACTGTTCTTCTCGAATATGGATGTGGAGTCTGCGAAGAAGGTGGTGATGATGCTGAAAAACCACGAGATGGAGACGAAGACGAGCCGGCTTTCGATCATCGGGGCGGAGGGACTTTTCACGGGCCGTGATGTGGTGGTGCCCCCGGGTGAGGATCAGGCAATTTTGGAGAGTGTGAAGCACAGGATCGATGAGCAGGATGTGATCCTTGCCTGTATGCACTGCCGGAAGTGGAAGTCGAAGACGAAGGTCGCCCGTGTTCCTGATCAGCCGGAATGCCCTGTCTGCGGGGCCCGTTTGATCGCGGCGCTGAAGCATTATGAGGAGCCGGCGTATGCTGCTTTGAAGAAGAAGACGTTGTCGTCAGAGGAGCGGGAGGCGGAGGCACGAATGATGCGGAATGCGAATATGGTTCTTTCCAGCGGCAAAAAGGCGGTCCTTGCTTTGGCGGGACGAGGGGTGGGTCCGGAGGCGGCGGCACGGATATTAAATACGTTTGCGACAGGGGATAATTTTTATCGGGAGATCCTGAAGGCGGAGCGGAAGTTCGTTCAGACGCATAGGTATTGGGGATGAGGGGGAAAAAGATAAGGTGGTGTGAGATTCCGTAGTCTTGTTTTTTTATCTCACGCTTTTCACAATCGACGTGCTCGCAAGGCAAAGTCTTACTCGGTTGAGCTCACCCCCTCAGCTGAGATCGTCCGCTTCGCGTCCAATTCGCCATCACACGGAATTCACGGAAAAATAACAGAAACACGGAAAAAAGAAGGATCGGCTGGTATTCAGGTTGGATCCCCCACCTTTCCGTCATCGGTTTTTATCTGATACCACGCCCAATTGAGATAACAGCATACTTATGGCAGATACCTATAGATATCATCCGGCCGAATTCCCCGAACCACCAGTCCGGGTCAACCATATCACCGTTGTGTTTGATATTACCGAGGAACGTGTTACCGTCTCTGCCGAGACGACCTTCACCGTTCGCACAGATAAATTAAGTGAACTCGTCCTCAATGCAAAGAATCTGGAGATACAAAGCATCCGGCAGAACACCCGTCCGGTAAGCTATATCTATGAAAATGATCTAATCACCATCTCCCTTCAGCGTCCGTTGCCCAAAGGTGCGGAGTTTATGATCGCTACCACCTCCATCTGCCGCCCCACATCAAACATCCTGGAAGGGATCTATTATGACATCACGCCCCAGGGTCTCCCTCGAACCATGATCACCCAATGTCAGCAATGGGGTTTTCAGCGCATGGTCCCCTGTCTCGATGACATGCGGGCAAAATCCACATGGACCACCACCATCATTGCCGACTCACGATACACCAATCTCATCTCGAACGGCAACGTGGTCCGGGAACGGATGCGGTATGATGACAGGCGTGACACCATCACCTATCAAAACAATGAACCGATGCCGCCGTATCTTTTCTTCCTTGGTGTTGGAACATGGGACACCTTCTCGCGGAATTTTATGTATCCAGATGGAAAAACCGTTCGGCTCGAACTGCTTGGACCAAAGGGATCGAACCCCTCCTCGGCAAAAAACGCGCTCAACATCCTGGCAGACTGTATTCTCTGGACCTACCTGTTCACGGGACCCGAGAGATATGACGACATCGATCTAAGAAATGAGGTATACCGGCTCTCTAAAGTTCGCGATGATCTCACACTGGACGCGCCGCCGGAGGGGCTTCAAGGGGCAATCGACCCGATCCAACGGCAGATCTCTTTCCTGATGAGAAATCTCGTCTGCGGATATCAGTATCCGTTCGAGGTCTATCGGGAGATCTCGATGCAGAACTCAGACTTCGGCGGGATGGAAAACACCGGCAACACAACGATCATCGCGAGCCGTATCATGCCGGATATCGAAATATCCGACGTCTCCTATGAGTATCTGATCGGTGTCAAACTGCATGAGTTCTATCATAATCTGAATGGTTCAAGTGTCACCGGAGATACGCCTTTCTCGATCTGGCTCAATGAAGCGGTCACGGTAATGATCGAGGATGAGTATCTTGCCTTCCTTTTTGGCAAAGAGTATGTCAGACTCCAGAACATCCTGCAGATGTACACTCCTGGTACCGGAACATTCTCTCTGGATACCGGTCTGGTCGCGATGCCGATCGAACCTTCGGGGTTCAATGATCCTAATGATCTCATCACCTCTGTCACGTATGTGAAGGCTCCCGAATTCACTCGCATGATCGAGACCATGATTGGAAAACGGCCGTTTGCCTGGGCGCTGGATCTGTATCACAAACGGTTTGCCGGAAAAAATGCTTCTCCACGTGATTGGCTGCATGCGATGGAGGATGTGGGGAAAACCGACTTCTCCTTCATGGCTGACAGATGGCTGAAACAAACCGGCTATCCTGTCGTTTCCGCGTCTGCAAAGTATAGTGCCGAGAATGATGCCGCCGAGATCTTTGTGACACAGAAGATCCCTGATGGAAATAGTCCCTGGATCTTCCCGCTGACCGGCCGGCTTATCAACGATAAAGGCGTGATCGTTGCCGATTTCATAAGAAAGATCGATTCAACTCAGCTGACGTTTCAGATTCCGTGCAGTGGGGCTTTTTCCTTTGCTGTCTGGAATCTGAATCATGCTGCCTATATTCGTATGGACACCTCCGCCTCTGATGATGAACTTTATCTGCAGCTTAAGCATGATACGGATGTTGTCACATCGTTTTTGACGCACTGCACGCTTTTCGAGCGTGAGATGGTGAGGCTCTGTTGTGATGAGACGGCTGAGGTTTCGAAGCGTTTGGTGGATGAGTATTTCCGTGTCCTTTCAGACTCTTTGACAATGGAACGTGTGGGTGCTTTGGCTCTCACTCTTTTTGAGTCGGTGCATGACCCCGCATATGCATACTCCTATACAAAGCTTTACGCGGCAAAAAGGCGGTTTATGTCGGCTGTTGCAAGAACGTATACGGCCAAACTGCACGCTCTTCTGCTCGCGTACACCTCTACTCCTGAGAAGACCAGCTCTCCGGCGAAGCTTGCCCGGACATTCAAGACCCGGAGTGTGAAAAACCTGATCCTTTCTCTGCTTGCAACGCTGGATACGCCGGAGATCCACACATTGCTGCAGGAAAGATATGAAAAAGCGCTCAGTTCGAGCGGCCGAATGACGGCGTTGTCTCTGTATCTTTCGAGCAGTGCAAAGGGCCGTATGGAGATGCTTCACGCAGAACTTGCCCGGTCAAAGGATAATTCGATCGCGTTTGAGAACTTTATCTCGGCGGTTTCGGGTACGAATTCGCCGGATACTGTCGCGTATCTGAAGATCATTGAATCTTCACCGTCCTTCGATCCCGAACAGGCCGGGATGAGCCGTGCTTTATATCTTCGATTTTCCGAGAATCGAAAGATCTCGATCGAGACGGAGATCGGCCGGGAGTTTCTGGGAAGTTCTCTCCTGCGCCTTGCACTGGTGAATGAGTATCTCACAACGGGGATGCTTTCCGTTTTCTCTCATCTGCATGAGTATGCGGAGGATGTGAGGGGACCTCTTGTCCGGATCTTAGAAAATCTGCGTGATACTATTCCAGAGTGCGATGCTCCTTCGGTCCATAGGTCTGTGATACAGATCCTAGATAAGGTCGGCGAATAGGAATAAAAACTGAAGGTTTGCGAGCGGGTTGGACATGAAATTAATTTGAAAAGTGTAATGTTGTGTGTGGACACATGAGAAATCCCACCGCGAATTAGCGGTGGAATATCTTATAGTTCCACACCCACCCCAGGCTCCTTTTCATGAATTTCGTGTGATGAATGGTACCGTCCGCTTTGCTCCCGGGCTTTCTAGAATTCCCCGCACTCGCAAGTCTATCGACCCGATCGCAAGTTTCCTTCGAAAACTTGGTCGCAAGGCAAAGCCTTGCTCAGCTGAGGCCGCCTCTACGAGGCTGCCCGCATCATAAGTTAGTTAATAAACGAATCCGTAATATATACACACAGTATGCCGACAATATCACTCAAGGTCGATAGTGCCTACCCCGAAGATCAGGGAAGCGGCAAGGCGCGTCTTGATCCCGCCTCCATGGAGGCGCTCAATGTTAGCCCCGGCGATCTTGTCAGGGTCACCGGAAAAACGGCCACCATTGTAAAAGTCTGGCGCTCCTTTGAAAATGATTGGAATTTGCACAAGATCCGGATCGATAAATACTCCCGGGTCAATGCCGGAATCAATCCAGGAGACATGGTCACCGTTGAAAAAATTGAAGACGAAATTCCTGCCACGGCAGTAACGCTGATCCCACCAACTGAAGTCTCCCCCATGTTTACCGACGAAGACGAAGAATGTCTCGTCTCCCT
>DALTVZ010000039.1 GCA_029987315.1 Methanocorpusculum sp. | reverse complement strand
TCTTTCTCCGGATCCTGCCACAGAACGAATTTTGTTCGGCCTGACTCATCGGCAACAAGTCCGCTCTGCATCATCCGATCACTTCTCGCTTCCCATTCCTCGATGAACTTTACGTGGATACAGGAAACGACACCCGCCTTCAACTCACTCAGCTTTGTCGGCTCAGAAGGAACCAGACACCGGTCATCCTCGATCTCGGTGACACGTGACCCTGAGTGAAGTTTCAGATTGGGAACACCCTTGAACGAATCGACAACGGCCGAATCGACACGATACCATTTTTCAAGTTCAAGGATCGGCAGCTCCGACGCCTTGGAAAAAATTACAAAGCGTACGGCTCCCGTACTGTCGGCAAAGACCCCACTCTGAGCAATTGCTGGAGAGTTAGGAGCCTGAAGAGAGACAACTTTTACCTCAACGCTGACCCAGTCGTTAGGCTGAATATCAGCGATGTTCACCACATCGCCCGATGAAGAACTCGTGGTTGACTTGACCTCTTCGGGGATATTGTACTGTTTGTAGTTATCAGAGAGTACTTTTCGTTCCGCTTCGAACGGAACTACACCAAACTCATTGATGTAAAGATTAAGTTTCTCTGCGATGCTTTGCTTGTCCGGCGAAACTCCTTTAGACACGAGGTTAAGGGAGATTCTGTCGGTAATCTGTTGGATCTGCTGTGCGTCCATTTTGATCTCCAAATAACAGATTAACTTGTAAGCATATAAACCCCAAACCGCGCGGTGCAATAGTGCCTCGAGAAAAATAAAAATGTCGTTCCCTCTCAGTGAGAGCGTAAAAATTTGTGACAGAAAATGAGAAATTCAACAGTCAAAAATAATCTAAAAGATGACCCTCTCTGAAAGAAGAGGGGGGAAATAATTGTTTACCAATCAAATGTTGAGGAGACATATAGATCAGAAGTCTACCGTATACCGTTTCGTCGTTCCATCACGATCGTGTTTTGCCATTCACCAAAACAGTCTCTCGCAATTTTTTCGCGGTACCCGATCTCTCGAAACCCGCATGTATTATGGAGATTGATACTTGCTTTGTTGATAGAGAGAATGTTTGCATACAAACTCCAATAGCCCTTTTCTTCACTTGCACGACAAAGATGACACATCAGCTCGGTGCCAAGGCCTTGCCCGCGAAATGCTTTATCAAAATAAATACTGACCTCGATGACACCCCTATAGGCCTCCCGGACAGAAGTGGAGCTAACAGCACACCATCCAACAACGATATCTCCCACGAGCAGAACATAACGGCAGTCCTTCAGATGTGCATTGTCCCAGACCTCGAATGGCGGGCATTCTGTTTCGAATGTTGAGATGCCTTCAAGGAGTGCCTGCTGATAGATCTGGCTAACGCGTGCCCAGTCACGTTCTTCCATTTCTCTGATGGTATGATCCATTCGTACCTCATTCATCGAATTTTCTCCTCCTCTTCGATCTCGAGACTGATATCAGCGCATTTCACCGAATGCGTCAAAGCCCCCATACTGATAACATCGACATCGAGACCAGCGTATCTGCCCACGGTTTCTGGAGTGATTCCACCCGATATCTCCAATTTCACGTCCTCGCGAAGACCGGCAGCCTCAAGAGCGAAGATGGATTCTCGGATAAGATCAGGGGTCATGTTGTCGAACATGATGATATCGGCCCCGGTCTTTGCCGCAAGAAGAGCATCCTCCAAAGACTCGACCTCACACTCGACCAGCTTATTCGAATATGCACGGCATCTTCGAATAGCCTCATCGACCGGCATAAGTGCCCGGTGGGTATCTTTGATCAGAAACTGATCGAAAAGAGTGTGTCTGTGAGGTAGTGCTCCACCTGCGATCAGAGCTTTTTTATCAAAATAGCGAAGGCCCGGAGCGGTTTTTCTCGTCCCGGAGACCCGGACATGATCGTTTACCACAGAAACCAGACGTCCGGCTTTTGCCGCAGCTGAGGCAATGCCACTCATTCGACCGAGAAGATTCAAACAGGTCCGTTCAAGAGAAAGGATGGCATGGACCGAGCCCTTGAGCATGAGGATCCTTTCGCCCGAGCGTGCGATAGAACCGTCTGCGGACAAAATTTCAACAAAGACTCCGGCATTTTTAAACAGCCATGCACACTCTTCGACCCCTGATACGACCATCTCTTCCCGTGCTTCGATACGTGCCGAGACCACTTTGTCCTCAAGAAGAGCAAGTGTTGTGATGTCTCCTGCTGAAACATCTTCGGCAACAAATGCGAGAAGTTGATCGGTCGGGATCATTTATACCGACGCCTCGATCATCCGCTCAATAGCAAGACGGGCACGAACGGCGATATTTTCCTGGACCTGGATCGGAACGACACCATCGCGAAGCGTGATATACAGATCCTCGACGGTGATAAGTTTCATATTCGAACACACTGCTGTATCGATGCCATGGAAGATGGTATCCGGATATTTTTTCTGCAGCGGATGGATGATCCCCTTATCAGTCAGGATCACCCACTCTTTTTTCTCGCCGCATTTTCGCATCATATATCCGGTCGAGCCGATCAGATCAGAGGCGAGCTGAACCTCACTTGTACATTCCGGATGGCAGATGATGGTGGCATTTGGATATTCGCGGCGTGCAACATCTATATCCCGGACCGTAAACAGGTGATGGGTCGGACATCCGCCGTTCTTTGGAACAGGGATGATCGTTTTTTCAGGAACAAGTCTCTGCACATATGCGGCGAGATTCGAATCCGGACCAAACAAGATCACGTCTTGTGGTAGAGAACGAACGACCTCCGCCGCATTTGCCGAGGTGCAGGTGATATCGCACTCAGCTTTTGTTGCAGCGCTCGAGTTCACATACACAACGAACGGGGATCCGGGGTGAGCCGCTTTTGCAGCACGAACGGAACTTGGGGTGAGCTGATCAGCAAGCGGACAGCCGGCATCCGGCCGCGGAATAAGAACGGTCTTATCAGGCGAGAGAATTTTTGCCGTCTCGGCCATGAAATACACCCCGCAGACAACAAGCGTCGATTCCTTTGCTTCCTTTGCTTTTCGGGCGAGTTCGAGAGAATCGCCGGTGATATCGGCAAGATCCTGGATATCTGCCGGCTGATAATTGTGAGCGAGGATCAGAGCGCCTTTTTCTTCGGCAAGTTTTCGGATCTCCTTTTCAAAGTTCATGCCCCTATCACCAAAGGATTGTCCAGGTTTTTCAGGAGCGTGAGGATCGAAAGCGCCGCAAGATAACTTGTTGCCGGATTGTCGGGCGACGGAACATTTCTGACCCTAATATATGCCTCGCCGAACTCACCTTCAAAGAAGATCTCGTGCATATTTCTATCCTCATTTGGATCCATCCAAAGCTCGACGTCCACATCTCTGCCGCAGGCTAAGGAGAGAGACTCGGCGACATTGGTGTTTTTTGGATATTGGTGAACACAGTCATAGGCTTTTCCCGAGAAAAGACAGACTCTTTCATCTGCTTCACGAGAAAGGGATTTGGGATTTTTCGTTGTGCGGAGAACGAACTTATCGATCCCGGATATTTGACCAATACGGATATTGTCCAGACCCATGATGGCGCCTGAAGGGATGTGGATCTTTTTCTTCATCTCACGGGCGGTCTCGATCAGCTCTTCACGAAACGTTACATCCGCGAGCGCCCCCACACTCATGATAACAAGATCTTTTCCTGCGAGAAGAATGCTCTTTGCGTGAGACGTGGCCGCCGAAACGGATGCAGCCTCGACAATGATATCTGTGGGCTCAGTAAGGAAGGCGGAAAAATCAGAGTAAGGAACTGCGCCAAACGCCCGGCCAAACTCAGCTGCACGTTCATAAACCACATCATATACCGCCGTGATTTTGAAGTTTTCCTGACCCTTTGCGATCACGTGACCGATATTTCCGCATCCTAAAAGCCCGACGGTAATCATAATTGGTACAAAGTTTCGGATTATAGATAGTTAAGGATTGTGCCATTCGCCCTGCAGGTCGCTTCCAGAGTGGAAAACCGGGCAAGAGATTTTCCTAAATATCGTTCATAAGGTTCGTAACATCAACAAATATGATGGAGAGTATCGATATAGTATCATGTAGCCAAAAATAATTTTTCTAAAATAATAACATCGCGGGAAGGAACTACTTGATGTCCAAGAACAGCACATCTACCAATAACATGGATGATAATACGCATGTTGCAGCGATCGATCTAGGAGCCACACATCTTCGTGCAGGTATAATAGATAGAGAGGGGACGGTCAAAGCGCATGCCCAAAACGAGGTCAAAGGACTGACCGATGCCGCCGAGATCCTCGCCCTGATCTCTGATATGATAGTGGATCTCAGCCAAACATCCGGGCTATCTCCAAAAGCGATCGGCATCAGCACGGCAGGGCCTGTTGATATGAAAACCGGTTCGGTTGTCGGCTCACCCAATATGAAATGTGACAGGATCTTTCTTTCAGGGCCGCTCAAGGAAAGGTTTGGCATTCCTGTACGTATGATGACCGACTGCAAAGCGGGCGTACTTGGAGAATATTATTTTGGCGGGGCAAAGGAGGCAAAAACCCTTGTATATCTAACCATTTCCACCGGAATCGGGGCAGGTGTTCTGGAGGGGGGACGGCTCCTCTGCGGTTCAAACGGCAATGCTTCAGAGGTCGGCCACATGCTTGTCGACACAACATGGAATCTCGTTTGCGGCTGCGGAGGGATCGGACACTGGGAAGCATACGCAAGCGGGAGCGGGATCCCGAACTTCTTCCGGGCATGGGGCGAGAAGATGATCGACTGTGATCCAAAACCTTCGATGAACACCGGACAGATCCTGTACGCCGCGGATAAGGGCAGTCCGACATGCCGTTCCTTTACCGATGAACTCGCAAAAATAAACGGGCGGGGTCTTTCTTCGGTCATTGCGGCCTACAATCCTGACCTGATCGTGCTTGACGGACCCATTGTCAGAAACTATCCGGCATTGATCGCCAAAAAAATGACAGAGCATCTGGACCATTATCTGACCATCCCAAATATCCGCATCTCGGATCTCGAAGGAAAAGCTCCCCTGCTTGGCGCCTCGTGGTCTGCATTCAAAGCCCTTTGAACGGGAAAAACCACGAAATCGGCGGGCAAATCACTCAGTAGAATCTCCAATAATATATATGTTCAAACCTGCAATTTAATGAGCATTAATGAGTGAAACATTATTGACCCGCTTTAGAAAGTGGTTTAAAAACAACTTCGTTTTTTTTGGACCCGGCCTTCTACTGGCGATCACCGCAGCAGGTGAAGCGGGGGTAACAGAGGCGATCGAGATCGGAGCCCACTACGGTCCGGCTTTGATTTGGGTCGTCATCATCACTCTTATTTTTAAATACGCATTCACCAACGGCATAGCGAGATACACCCTCGCGACGAACCAAACAATTTTCGACGCACTGAATCGTCTGCCCGGGCCGAAGAACTGGGGTTCGTTCCTGATCATCGGCTCCTACCTCATGGAAATGTTTGCGATCGGGGCAATGCTCATATTTTCCGCGGTATTTCTGGATTATCTTCTTCCAGGGATCTATTCTGCCTATCTGGTAGCTGTTTTCCTGCTTATATTAGCACTCGCCGTTATTCGTACAAGTTCATACGAGATAATCGAGCCGATCATGGCGGTGCTCATCACCATACTTGCCGGTGCAATCATTCTTTCTCTGACTCAGTTCCCATTCTCCTTTGACCTCATCCTGAGTGGAATGACCCCCTCGATCCCGCATGGATCTGAAATGGCGATCCTCGCGATCCTCGGAGTGGTCGGGTCAGGACTAAACCTCATGCTCTATTCGGTCTGGCTTTCACAGAAAACAAAGATCCATGCCGAAGATAAACAGGAGTGCGGCCTCCACAACGAGTCTTTTTTCAAAAAATATATCCGTAGTGTGAATATTGACGTGATCACCGGGTTCGTTTTTGTCGCAATCATCACGGTCGGTTTCATGCTCCTTGGATATGCAGGATATGCCGTATCCTTCATGCCGCACGGAGCAGAGATCACCCTTGATATCCTCATCACCCAGATCCTGTATATTGCCGGTTCGATACCCTATGGACCGATGATGTTCCTAGCGTTTGTTGCGATCATCTTTTTTGGAGCCGTCGTCGTCGGCATGGATGCACGGGCACGAGCTTTAGCAAAAGTCATCCACCACATGGGAGATGATAAAGGGAAAAAACTCCCAAGCGAGTTCAACCTTTATCAGATCGTGCTCCTCATGTTCACCGGCGTGATCCTGTTGGGCATGGTGATCGCAAACCCAATGACGGTCATCCGGCAGATCGCGGCATTTTCAGCCATCCTTTTTGGTATCTTCGGATTCATTGTCATCTATCTCGATATGAAACTCCCAAAATATGCAAAGGGATCCAGACTCTGGAAAACTGTCATGTTTATCGGGAGCGGGATCTCGATCTATGTAGCGTTACTGATAGAATCCTCATTCCTAGAAAACGGTATCCCCTTGATCGAGAGGATGCTCGTGATCGTGGTGGCCCTCTTCATCTTCACAAAAACGGATATGTTCAAAAAACTCGTCAGCGGAGCCTCGACCTTCCTCGATAAACTCTGGGCCGCCCTGTTATTTGGCGGACTTTCCGTATACGGTGTTTTTAGAGGGATCGATGTCAACGGCCTTATCTTCAACTTCAGCGCCATAGGGCCGATCGTCGCCGGACTGCTGGGCGGCCCGATCGTCGGAGGCCTTGCCGGACTCATCGGATGTATCTATCGTCTTGCGCAAGGCGGGCCAACGGCGGTTGGCTGCTCGATTGCCATTCTCGCTGCCGGACTTATCGCAGGATTTGCTGTTCGCTACTGGCAGGGAAGGATCACGGTTTTAAGAGCGGTCATATTGACAGTCATCATCGAATGGATACACCTTCTCGTCATCGTTCCGGGATTCGGGCTTATTATGGGAACGCAGACCATTCCCGAGATCATATCGATCGTTGCGAGCACGCTCCTGCCGATAACGATCGTCAATACGCTCGGTGTCGCATTGTTTGCCTATTTCGCCAAAGATCATATCGTTTTTGCTGCTGGAGAGCGCAGATTTTTTAGCAGAAAAAGAAAAGAGGACGGACCCAACGATCCAAAAAAGGAGGAGGAGGAATAAATGTCTGATCATCATGAAAAACCGCCGAAAACACGACTTACACAATGCATCACCTATGTGATCATCGTTTTCACGGTCATAATGTTCTTCATCGCCTTCCACCCACTCGGCACGATCATCTTCACAGATTTTCCAAAAGATGAGGTGGTGGTCGGGGTCTCACTGGAACTTGAAGGCGAGATGGCAGAATTTGGTATCGAGTATCAACGCGGTATCGAACTGGCGATCGAAGATATCAACGATAACGGCGGCATTCGTGGCGTTCCCGTACGAGCCAAATATTATGACAACAAAGGGAACTGCACCCTCGCCGTGGAACAGTTCAAGGATATCAGAGATCTTGGGATCCCTGTCGTGATCGGCGCAGTTTCAAGTACGGTCACACTTGCTATGGCGCCATATGCTGAAGAATACGGGGTCGTTCTCATCTCTCCATCCGCCACCTCCCCCAGCCTCTCAGATTACAACAAATATGTCTACAGAACGGTCTCCTCTGACATATACCTCGGAGCCGGAATGGTCAAGATCGCCGCTGTAAAAAAGAGCACACCCCGGGTCATGATCATCAACGTCGACTCAAGTTATGGGGACAGTATCAAAAAGGCATTCATGAAAGAGGCGAAGATCTCGTATCCGGCAATGCGGATCGTCTCCACCGTATCGGTCCCTGATTCAGATATCGTAAATAGTACCGAGATCATCGATGAGATGAAGAGCACATCTCCGGACTCCGTTCTTCTGATCGTCAACCCAAGTCAAGCAGTCAAGATAATGCTCAAAGCAAAAGAGCAAGGACTTCACCCCGCATGGTTTGGTACCGACACGACGACCACCAATCAGATCCCGCGTGAGGTCGGGGAATACGCAAACGGCATGATTGGATTTGCCCAGGCAAGAAAAATCTCCGATCCAACATATGAGCAGAATTATGTTGAGAAGTTTAAAGTACCCATGATGATCCGTGACTCGATCTACGGATATGATACCATGATGGTGGTGACCCAAGCAATAGAAAACAACGGATACGCCGCGGACGGTATCACACAAGGTCTTGATCTGATCCGAAATATTGCACTCACCGGATCGATCGTCTTCGACGAAAATGGGGATGCATATCCATCCTACGATGTGACCAGGCTTGAAAACGGAAAATGGATCGATCTGCCGTGGAAAGAGATCTTTACCTTCGACAAAAAAGCCGCCGCGATCACCTCATACCATTGATTTTTTTTTAGTCCTTATTCGCAAATATCAAGTAGTAATCATGCCAACATAGTACTATGACAATCACTCTTGATTCAACCATCGCGGAACTCCTCCGTGCAAAACCTGAGTCTGCATCGATCCTTCAGAGCTTTGGCATGGGCTGCCTTGGCTGTGCGATCGCAAACAATGAGACCGTCCGCGAGGCCGCAATGGTCCACGGGATCCCACTCGAAGAGCTTGCAAAAAAGCTCGGCCTCTAAATATTTTTCTTTTTTACCGATCTCAGTTCAAGAACACTAGCTTCAGGATTAGCTAAAAGATGATCTGCTACCCGCGGTTCGTGCACTAAAAGGCAGTCCATACAGCTCCAAATCTCTCCGTGCGGCGTATCGATCATCTGGCCAAGCTCGGTGTCCATACATGGATACAGCGGGCAGTAACAAAAACTGCACTGCTGGGCCGCATATTTATGACATGGATGATACGGGCAATGCTCCGGGATCCATTCGTTCCAGTGGTCACCCCCATACCGGCTGTAAATAAAAAAAGAGGGCCGATTTCGTTTCACGATCGCAGGATTCCCAAGCGACCACCCGCGGGTCACGCCCCACGTTGAGAGAAGATAATTATCGAATCTGACCAGAGCCTCGGTCAATGCATGGGACACGGCTTTTGAGATCCGCATACCGGTCTCGGTCAGTGGACCCGCGAACGCTTCGGGCGCCTCATCGGATTTTTCAAAAGCTACCACCACCGCGTCCGTGGAAAGGGCCCCGACAGGAAGTTTCCTGGACGCGATCACCTGCATCTTTGCCTCGGTCACCGTCATCATGGCCCCAAGTAGAGCCGCATCGGTGAGCGGGCGTTCAGAGGTAACGATGATATTGATCGTCCGATTTCGATCTGAAACCGCCGCCGTAACAAAAACCGTAATGTGATCATACCGTGCGATACAGAGATTCGTGATCGGAAGAGCCGTCAAAAGACCAAAATGCGGCTGTAAAAACCCATTCCTCATCGAAACGCGGTCGATGTACTCTGATGCCCCATCCGAAAAATCCCGCGGCACCGAGATGTTTAAAATCGATCGGACATCAGCGAGCCCGCCGTCAACACCATTGCTCGCCGCTCGAAAGTCGCCCCGTACTATGAGAACATCCTTTCGAAGATAATACCGCATGGTTAAAACGGACCGTCCTGCTCAAAGCTTCTGCCAAACCGGATCGCAAGCTCGGCCTTATACAACTCTTTTCCAAGATAGGCCGCGTGGTCCAGAAGAGAAACGCCCTCCTCGCTCAAAATCATTGAGAACACCTGATCCCACGACGTTCCCCGGATCGCCTTGCCATTTCGAACCGCCACGATGTATCCGTTGTCGATCCCGATCCGGAAATTCCCTTTTGGATCATACGTCAGAGAGTCAGACGGCTCAGGCGCGTCCAGAATATCAGCATAGAGCAGAGGGGGTTCGCGCCTCAGACGTTTTTCCTTCAGGATCAGCAGATCCAGCCCAACATCCTTTGGATACGGCCGGCCAGCAGAAAGCGCCATCATCTCCACCGCACGCCGCATCTCGGCGGTCGCCCCTTGCGTCTTGTCGGAATGTTCAGAGATCAGCACACATGCGCACCCAGTCTCGGCCGCAACCGACGCAAGCATCGCGCAGACCCCCGGACTGTCGGCATCCATCATCTCGACAACATTCACACAGCCGAGAATTTTCGGGCAGATGGTCTCGGGAAGATATGTTGCAAGAGAACGGGTCATTCCCGAAAGAGGCGGCTGGAGAAGAGGATCGGCAAGAATGCGAAACATGCCGGCAGAAGCCGCCAATGAGATCGTCTCTTCAAGAGAGGATCCGTCCCGTGGGATCAAAACAACTGCGGCGCCTGTTTCCAGAATTTTTTCTGCGAGCAAAGGGATCGTCTTAACCGTGAGTGAAAGGATCAGATCAGCACGAAACAACGACGCCTTGATCAGTTCTGGATCCAGCGTATCGATCGAAAGCGGAATATCCAGATCCGCCACAAAGGAAAAACATCTCACCACATCATCCGGGGTCGCATCAAACCCAAATCCGAGATCCACGATGTCAGCGCCGTTTTTTTGTGCGTTGATCACCGCGTCCCGAAGTGCGGGATGCCGGTGAGCATCCATGATCTCATGGATCACCTTGATCCGCGAGCTCCCGCCGATCTTCACGCCCCGGATCGTAAAAAACGCATCTGCCCCGTATTCAGAAAGGATCAGCCCCTCACGCGCCGCCTTTTTCTTTTCTTCGGCAAGCAGATCATCCGCCGGCATATCTATTGGGAGGGATCCCGAAAGGATCAGCGGCACGCATATCCCCATGTCTGCCGCGTGGCGCGTTCCTTTACGAACCGGGATACCAGCCTTTTCTTCTATTGTATGAAATGATGCTGTGCACATCCCCGAAACGACCACTAGATCACAAGGGTGAGATTCGATCAGCTTCATTAACGCCGCCGGTGTTAAAAAAGAGGCGATTTCACCGGTTTCAACGATCTCACAGGTAAACTCGGTTACCTTGGATAAAGCCAGACGGAGGGAGGGTGCACTCTGGCGTCCTGTGGGAAAGAGAACATGCATTGTATGGTATCCTTATGTTTTTGAACTTACATAGAATTACCTAAGATGGTCCTGATAACCTGCGATCTGCACATCCACACAAACGCATCGGCTGACGGAAAATGCTCCGTCGAGGATGTCATAGCGAAAGCGAAAGAGCGGGGATTTCAGGCAATAGCAATTACGGATCACGATACGACCAAAGGAGCGAAGCAGGCGCTCGCCATAAAAGATCCCGGGATCATTATCATTCCCGGCATCGAAGTCTCAACAAAACAGGGACATGTCCTCGTTCTTGGCACGACCAAGGAGTACGAGCCGGGAAAAAATACCGTTGAAACGCTCCGTGAGGCAAAAGCGGATGGTTGCCTCGTCATAATCCCTCACCCCTTCCACCGGTGGCGGCACGGGGTCGGCCTCCACGCGCCCAACGCCCTTCTGGAAGCCGACGGGATTGAGGTCTTCAACAGCAGATACTATATCGGGGCCGCAAACACCAGAGCCGCCAAATTCGCAAAAAGATACCGGAAACCCATGACCGCAGGGTCCGACGCCCACACCTGCCGATTTGTTGGCTACGGAATAAACATCATCGACGCAGATGATTCAACCGTGCCGGCTATTCTTGACGCCATCAAAAAAGGAAAGGTCGAAAGCCGGTGCATAAAGACGCCGATACGGACATACTCCTCCCAATCGTTCCAAAACGTCGTCAGAAAAGCCAGACGCAAAACCTCCCGGCTCAAACCCCGGCGGGTGAGATGAAACTCGCGTTCCTTGCAGGATACCGGGGACAGAACTTCGCAGGCTCACAGTTTCAGCCGGACAAACGAACCGTTGAAGGCGAGTTCGTTGCCGGTGGGATCGAGCTTGGGCTTTTTTCCAATGCACAGGAGGCACATTTTAGAACCGCCGGCAGGACCGACAAAGGCGTGAGTGCACGAAGACAACTTTTTTCCATCACCACCGACAAACCCGAACTCGCGATCGAAGCACTCAACTTTCATCTCCCAGACGACATCTGGTGTCTGGGCACGGCCGAGGTCGACGACGAATTCTATCCGCGATATGCGGCGAGAGAGCGGAGTTACCGATATTATTTTCCCTATCCGGCAGATATTTTGCAGATGCAGGATGCATGCTCGCGTCTCGTCGGGGAGCACAACTTCAGCGGATTTTCGAAGATGGAACCGGGACGAGATCCTGTGCGGACAGTCACCCGTGCAGAAGTTTTTGAAGGAACGGACGGCTGCCCGGTCTTCGAGGTCGCGGCAAAAAGTTTTCTCTGGAACATGGTCAGAGGAATGGCCGGGGCCTTGCAAACAATTGGCCTTGGCCTCGCTTCCCCCTCGATCATCGACGAGCTTCTCACCGCCCCAACCTCCCGCGTCCATCCGGCGCAGGCCGAAGGACTCATCTTCTGGGACGTTGTGTGCGATCTAACGTTCACCCCGATGCGGCAGAAACGCGAGGTTTCGCGGTCACTCGCCAAAGATGCGGCTTTCGCCCGGGCAAACATGCATACCGCCGAGGCACTTTTAGAAGAAGATCCAAAGGATCTCTGGGAAAAAAGAGTGATACGCGGATACTCGTCGCTGATGAAAAAAGTGTGAAGGATTATTCCTTCAGCTTCGCCTCCATCTTCATCACGATCTCGCCGCCCCTTCTCTTTGCCTCCACCACACTCTCAGGCCACCCCTTCACTCCGCCGCGTTTATCCATCCCCGGGAAAAGCACATTCTCCTTATAGGAAAATCCCGAATCATTGAAAAACGCTTTCATGATCGGAAACACAGCATCGAAGATCTCCGGGATATCCTGCCCCGAGGTGCCAAGATATACGCCCATATGCTTTTTTAGATGTGCAGAATCGAACGAAAGTGTCTTTCGAATGAACTTCTGGGCCCACAGGAACTGACCCCGATCGATGAAAGATTTCATCTCGGACGTCACCGACATCGAATAGACAGGGGACGCCAGAACCAGAATATCCGTCTCCAGCATCTCTTTAAACAGTGGTGTCAGGGCATCTCGGATGACACAGACCCCATTTTTATGGCAGGAATTACATCCTTTGCAGGTTTTGAACTCCAGCTCGACCAGCCGGATTTTCGTCACCTCGGCGCCGGCCTCTTTCGCTCCTTTGATAAATGCATCCAACACCGTCTCGGTGTTTCCATCCTTTTTCGGGCTTCCGTTGATTGCTAACATTTTTATCATGATTGCACCATCAATGCCGCCATAGCATTTCCAGCCTCTTTTGCCCGGGCGATCGCTTCAGGGCTTCTCTTCAAATCACCCATCTTATCAAAACCCGGGAGGAGAAGGAGTTTGAGCTGTGAAGAGGGGATCTGGGACACGTCAAAGAGGAAACGTGCAACTGGAACCGTGTGATCGAATATATCTTCACGGTTCTGACCGGACACCGATATGAACATCCCATATTTTTTTCCTTCCGGTTTTGGGAGGTCGTGCAGGACATATTTTCTCGACCAGAACACCTGGCATCGGTCAATCATTATTTTTGCCTGAGCGCAGACCGACATGGAATAGACGGGTGAGGAAAAGACCAACAGATCACAGTCAAGGATTTTTTGACCGAGAGCCACGAAATCATCTTTATGGACACATATACCGGCTTTTTCACATTTTCCGCAGCCTCTGCAGGGTGAGATGTCGAGATCGTTTAAGATGACCTTTTCGACAGACATCTCAGAAAACGATTCGAGCACCTTGTCGAGTGCAGTTTCTGTATTGCCGTGACGACGGGGCGAGGTCGTGATCGCAAGGACGGATAAGGGCATTTATTCAGTATATTACTTTCAGGGTTGATAAATCCAGTGATGGGGGGAGGGAAGTATGCGTTTGTCCAATAGTAAATTCTGTAATATAAACCTCTCTTCATTTTTTTTATGTTGTTCGTTTTTTTTTGTACTTCGATTTCGTGTACGGGATTCTTTTTGATGGGCGCATCCTCGCTTACTCGCAAACTTTTGGTTTGGTCGCAAGTTTATCGACTTGCTCGGCTGAGGGACCTAAATGTCCCCGCCTCGGCTGAAGTCGGCCACTTTG
>DALTVZ010000005.1 GCA_029987315.1 Methanocorpusculum sp. | reverse complement strand
ATGCAGTTCTTCATGCAAAAACCAAACCTGAAATCTATGATGGCGATACCAAACCGGAGCTTCGTTCTAAGATCCGCGCGGAATCTCGACTCATCCTCACAAATATGTATGAGCTTCATCATATCCTTGCATGGCGGGCAAAATGGGGCGATTTCTGGACAAATCTTTCGTTTGTGATAATCGATGAAGCACACAGATATCGCGGGATATTTGGATCGAACACTGCACTTCTCATACGAAGACTTCGGCGCATATGTAATTTTTATGATGCCGATCCACAGTTTATTCTTTCATCAGCAACTCTAGGCGAAGCGGATTCGTTTGCAGAAAAATTGATCGGGTTACCGTTTGTTGAAGTCATTAATGACGGTTCGCCGCATGCAAAGAGAACATTCAGGATCTACTCTCCAGAAAACAAAAGCATTACCAGAGCTGCCGCAGAGCTGATCAATGCTCAGATTAATGCCGGTATGCAGACCTTGTGTTTCACTCGCTCGAGAAATGCAGCAGAAATAACCGCATTACGATGCAATGAAGAGCACCCGACCGGAAATATTGCATCGTATCGAGGGGGGTATAGTCCATCTGAGCGTAAAGAGATCGAGTCGGGGCTGAAAAACGGCCGCCTATCCGGTGTCATCAGTACCAACGCTTTGGAGGTGGGAATAGATGTTGGGGGTCTGGACTCGGTTGTTATCAGTGGGTTTCCTGGGTCTAAGGTCTCTTTCTATCAGCAGGCAGGACGCGCCGGGAGAAATGGACAGGACGCACTCATCACGTTCATTGCCGGGCAGAATCCTATCGATCAGTATTATGCCAGAAACCCGGAGGCCTTTTTCAACGCACCCAACGAACAAATCATTCTTGGCATAGAAAATCCCTACATCCTCTCATCTCATATTCAGTGTGCCGCGGCAGAACTTCCATATAAGCCTGAACGGGATAGAAAATATTTTGGAGAAATGGCTGCTGAGGTGATAGCAACACTCAAAGATCAGCACCTTGTTGCCAGCACCTCGAAAGGGTATGTCTACTGTGGTGAAAAAAATCCAGCCCAGAGTACTCCGTTTTTTGGAGCGATAGGAAAAACATGGAGAGTCATGTATGGAAAAACCACTCTTGAAACCATGGATGATAGCCAGGCATATCGGGAAGCATACTCTGGTGCAATATTATTTCATCAAGGTGAACGTTATCGTGTGGAATCAATTGAGCATGAACATTATATAATCAGAGTTGTGAAAACATCCGACCATTATTCCACCAGACCGATCTCCACAACTGAAATCTCCATCAAGATCAAAGAAAAGACCAGAAGACACAACGATCTTCTCGTAAACTTCGGTGAAGTTATAGTCTCATCCCAGATCCTAGGTTATTCCGTGATCGAATATGATCAGATCATGGCAAAACATGAACTGGATGTATCTCCAAGGAAATTTACCACGAAAGCCTGCTGGATCACCATTGATGAGGAGTGCAATCTCAAGCCTGAGGAGTTCCCTGGTTCACTCCACGGTGTTGAACATGCTCTCATATCTGCCATTCCGCATTATGTTTTGTGTGACAGGTCCGATATCGGCGGTGTTTCGACACCCTTCCATGGTGATACAGCGGCTCCCACGATATTCATCTATGACGGAGTCGAAGGAGGTATAGGTCTTGCAGAAAAAACAATTGACCTTTTTCCAGATATCCTGTCATTTGCGAAAGATATCGTGACCGGTTGCCCATGCAAAAATGGATGCCCTTCCTGCATCCACTCACCAAAATGTGGAAACAACAACCAACCTCTGGATAAAGCCGGAACGGGTTCGCTTCTTAGATACTTGGAACATGAATCCAAAAAACAGTAGTCTATAAATAATCCTAATGTAAATTCTTAATATAGGTTTAAACCATGAAAATCGAGAATATTGGTGTATCTTCCGCAGCATTTGTTGTGGGAGGAGTTCTGAGTGTCCTGTGGGCGATCCTTGGAATAATCAAAGGTGTACTGCTGATGTTTAATCTTCAGCTTGACATAGGATTCACACTTGGACTTGGGCTTGGCATTATTGAGATTTTAGTCTATTTCATTGTTTATGCGCTAGCAGGATTCATTGTCGGCGCACTTGTCGGTGCAATTTCTGCAGTTGCCTATAACAAATCTGTGAGACTATTCGGCGGACTTGAGATAACGCTGAAAGAGTAAAAACAAACCAACTCATTTTTATTAATCAAAGAAAGTTATTCTTAGATCGTTCCATGGGAGATTATCCCCGAAATATTAACTTTAATATTACTGTTTTTAATACAAGATATGGGGGAAATATCAGGAATAGATTCGGCCTAAGGCACATATATAAAAACGAGGATAGAATGTAGGCATTTCCGAATTGAGATACTTATTAATAGAAAAATGTATGTGAGATCCTTAAAAAAAGGATCGGTTATTTTTGGTCCGCGAAGACTTCCTTGAGGCTCTCTTCAAGGAAATCAAGGCCTTTCTTAACATCATCTAGGTTTTTGCCGCCGGTCAGGATGATTTTTCCTGACGAGAAGAGCAGTGCCACGATCTTTGGATCTTTGATGCGGTACACGAGACCAGGGAACTGTTCCGGCTCATACTCGATCGCTTCAAGAGAGAGGGTCGCAACCACGCGGTTCAGGTTGATGAATCGGCCGATGTCGTAGGAACAAACTATGTTGGTCACAGCAACTCTTGGAACATCCAGCACCTTGACGCCGGCTTCTTTGAGGGACGCAAGCACCTTTGCGAGGCCTTCACCTAACGCAGCTTCATTTCTGATCCCGGTAAGCACGACCTTGCCAGATGAAAAGATGAGCGACGCCATTTTCGGATTATCTATACGATACACTGCACCGGGGAAACGTTTTTTATTGAGTTCGCACCCGTCAATTTTTTCAGATATCTCTGTAAGATCAATCTCCTCGGCAATTACGCCAGAGGCGACGATATTTTCAATCTTCAGAGAGGCGTATGTTTTCCCTTCCATCTATAATAAATGGAGCACGGAGGAGCATAATACTTCGCGTTAGTGACGGGTCTGTTTTCGTTAAAAAAATAGGAGAACATTACAAAGTCTGTGCAGGGATGCCGAAATGTCAGGCGAATGAAAGCTCTGCACTAAATTTTTCTTTTTTATTGAATATGTATTTTTCAAACCCAGGTCGGAACTCATATATCATCCAGATTTCTTTCGAAAATCAGGTCTTCGCGAGGTATAATATGCGGGAACGCTCAATACTAATTATATGCTGGAACTACTGGTGACTATAATATCAGCCGCTTTTATGCTGATCGTTATCTTGGATCCTCTTCTTTCGGTCTCTATGTTCATCAATTTGACGAGAGATCTCCAAAAAGCCGAGATGATCAGGCAGGCGTTTATCGCGACCGGGGTCGCCGGTGTTCTGATGCTGACATTTTTGGTATTCAATAATCTCCTGTTCGATCTGCTCGGTATAGAGCTGGAAAGTTTCAAGGTCGCAGGGGGTATCATCCTTTTCATTCTGGGTCTGCAGATAGTTTTGGGTCTGGATATCGGCGGTTCCTCGGCCGGACATAAAAGTCTGGAGAGCAAAGACCGGATCGGGAAAAAATCCATGGCCGGTGTCATCATCGGCACGCCGGTGATGTGCGGGCCGGGAACGATCACCACAGTGATGATTTTAGGGGCACAGGAAGGCATCCTTCTAACATTCGCCGCGGTGGTCCTTGCCCTTCTTTGTATCTGGCTGATACTGATCTTTTCGACTCAGATCAAGAAATTGCTTGGAGAGACCATGCTGGTGATCCTGTCCAAGGTGGTAGGTCTTTTGCTGACAGCCATAGCCGTTCACACCATCTGGACCGGCATCCTAGGTTTGATCGCCCTTTCATTTTCCTAAATATGGTGATCTTCAGCCCAGCACAGACTGAATTTCTTGTCTTCGATCTGGAGGCTTTTGTTCCTCCACGGGACCGAATAAAACGAACCGGAGCCTCCCTCGCCGTGAATGCATTTCGCGAAGGCCACACCCTCCTTGGAGGTGTTGTGTACAGCGGACGACCGCTCGTCGGCGAGGTCGCTTTGAACTACGCGCACTACTGGATGTGGCGAGAGGGCGGCGAAAAAGAGGTGGTGACCTCGCTCTATCAGGTGTTTTCCCGAATGTGGGCAAATGTCAAAAACAAAAAAATGATTCAGGCGGATCCGGTCGTATGCGGTGTCGGGATATCGACATTTGACATGCCATTCCTGCTCATGAAATGCCTCCAGTATAAGGTGGCCCCACGTGAAGAGATCTACGACACGATCGGCAAGTGCCGGGTCGTGGATCTGGCGGTGGCCGGAATCGGATTCGTTTCAACAGGGAGCCCAATCCTTCATCCCTGTTCGCATAATCAGCTTGCCGATGCTCTTCTTCCAAAAAGGGAGAGAAAACCGAACGGAAAAAAGGCGTGGGAGATGATGGACGCCAAGGAATATGACGCAATTGAACGACGGTGCGAAGCAGAGGTCCGGGAGATGGTGGAGATCTCAAACCGAATGCTACTCAGCTGTCGATATCCCCGTAATACGGTTTGATGTCGAGGACCGGCGTATTGTCGAGAGCTTCAAGCCCTTTCACGGTGATCACCAGATCGTTGATGGAGATGATCGTTACCAGCGTGAGAGAGATCGGGTTTGGGCGGATCGGGGCACGTGTCGAGAACACGCCGCGCATTTCACCTTTTCCGTGACCATGCGGATGTACTTTGAGGATGTCACGCTCCGCACGATCGAACCAGCAGAGGATGAAGATTTTATCACCTACAGAGAGGCCAGAGAGACCGTCCCTGTATTTTTCATAAATCGTGATCCTGCTCGGCTTGTCGGTAAATATCCCCTGTTTTGGGGCATCTTCTGCTGAATTGAACGGTGAGTGGACGATGCCTATTGGCACGCACTCGATCTTTTTTGGCGCTGGGACCGATTTGCTCGAGAGAAGATCCAGTGCATTGTTACATAACCAGTCGCATGAACCCACATAGGCATTCTCACGAGGAACATGCGTGTATGTCACCAAAGCAAACTTCGCGGCGAGCTGCTTTGCTTTTTCGTATAACGGCAGAAGATCGGGTGAACGGACCGCATATTTCCCGGTCATCTGAGAGATCATCAGATTGCTGTCAGAGAAGACCTTGAGCTTGGTACTATTTGGGGTGCAGTATTTTCCGGCCCGGGTGAGAGCGGCGTTCATGGCCGAGTACTCGGCCACATTATTGGTTGCCCGTTCGATCGTCAGAACATCAGATTCCAGCACCTCATCGCCCCGTAAGATCAGCCAAGCGGAGGCTGCTTTGCCTGGGTTTCCCCGACTTGCTCCATCGGTGTAGATCGTCAACTCGTCCATGGAATAGTAACACGACCTATACTTTAATTAATATGTCTGTCTGAGTATAGAACATGGAAAATATTACTATCCATGTGGGAAAACATAGTCTGACTGCATCGAGTACGTTTAATGGTGGAAACATCTCCCCGAAGATAGATCTTCCGGGTATCTCCAAAGACATTCCGTATGTAGCCATGATTGTGCAGAACAAGTCCGGTAGCGAGAACTACAAATGTATCTGGTCGATCTGGAACATCCCATCGGTTGGATACATCCCTCCAGGATATGAAGCCGGAGCAGCTCCGAAGTTCCCGTTCCCCGCTGTCCAGGGGGTAAATGACTTTGGTGAGCATGCCTGGCATGGTCCTTCGCCGGGACTTGGCGTTATGGACAGGCTTCTCTTCCTGGTATTTGGAAGGACCGAACCACTGATCATCTCTGCAGATTCTAAAATGGATGAGGTGATCGAGGCACTCCGCGACGGTAAGACCATTGCCCAGGGAAGTCTCGAAGTCACCTATCAAGGATAATCATCCCTTTTTTCTGGATCTGCTCTGATAACTGTACGAGAAGATTTTAAAAAAATAATAGATAAAAACGGTATTGGATTATTCTATTTGCAAAAGTTTCAAAGCGATCAGATCCTCATAGATCTTCTTGACTGCACGCTCTGCATCGACTGTTTTCTTCCCGCCGGTGATGATCAGTTTTCCCGAACCAAACAGCAATACGACCACTTTTGGGTCATCAAGCCGATAGACAAGTCCAGGGAACTGTTCGGGTTCATACTCGATCTTGTCCAGATTGAAGCTCATTGCGATCTTGTTCAGATTGATCCTGTTGCCAAGATCCGCTGAGGTGACGATGTTTTGAACGATGTATGTGGGGTTGTCGAGGATCTCGATCTTTAGATCCTTTAATAGCGCGACAAGATACGCCAATCCTTTGGTCAGATTCTCAAGACTTTTTGCCCCGGTCAGTACAACTTTGCCTGAACCAAAGACCAAGGCAGCGATCTTTGGATCCTGTATCCGCAGAACCACCCCGGGAAAACGCTTTTTATTATATTCCGCTCCCGGAATCTGAGCAGCAAGAGCCACCAGGTCCAGACTGTCATTCACCTTGGTTGATGCGACAATATTCTCAATCTTCAGTGAGTCTTCGGGAAGTTTTGACATATTTATAAGATATTACAGATAAGCATATAAACTCTTGTGTCATCTGCTTTAAAAAAGAGTGAAGGAAATTTGTTTAGTCGTATTCACGCCAGGTGTGTTTACACTTAGTGCATCGGAAGAATCTGACCTCAGACTCATCTGCACTGCGCAACTGCCGAAGCCACCACTCGGCTATGTTGTGGCCACAGTTCGGACATTTGACCGCAGTCGTTGGTTTGGTCCCGATATCCATACCTTCTTCCACGATCAGGATATCGCTTTCCTGCATGTAAGCGACCTTTTTCATCTGCTCCTTATTTTCGGCGGTGATGGTTTCACTATATCCACATTTCGAACAGCATAACAGGCCGTCCTTTGATCTCATCAGCTTCCCGCAACTTGGGCAGAACATCATAGAATACTCAATTGGTTTTTCAACGTTAAATACCCTTATGAAACCGTTGGGTTCGTCTAGCAAACCCATTTATCTGACCGGTTCTAATTAATAAGAATCTATATGCTGGACGCTCTGATTCTTTGTGCACTTATCATCAGTCTTGTTGCATTTCTCCTCACGCTGATCCCGGGAAAACACGATAAATATACAGCGATCGTAGCTTGGGTCATGATGGAACTCAGTTTCCTTCTGATGCTTCCTTCCCTACTTGAAGAAGGAAACATCTTCTATCCGGCACTCGTCATCGCCGGCATACCACTCATTTATATCACGGTAAAGCGCCTCCTGATCAAAGACCCACATATCCTCAGATTAACGTACGCAATGGCAATAATCGGAGCCGTGTATGCTCCGTTTGCGATCATCACGGAACTTGGCAACTGGCTCATTTCAGTCGTGGTTTTTTGTATCCAGCAGGTATTTGACGTGATCGGTTTTTCGTACACCATGGCAAGTTGGGACATATTCGAGTCGATATGGGTCGTACCTGGTATGACTCAAGGGTACATGGATCAGATAATACTGGGTTGTACTGGGATCACGGCTATTGCAATTCTCCTTGGAGTTATCGCTCTTACAAAGACCTCGTGGAAACAGAAGATCGGGTTGACCCTTCTCGTCTCGGCCCCCATCTTCGTTATCAACATATTTCGAAACGTGTTTGTTATCATGGCATATTTTGGGCAGTGGTTCCCTTGGTTCGAGGAGTCCTTCTCCCACCCAACGATCCCCGGATACACGAGTTTCTTCTGGTCGCACAATGTCATCTGCGAAGGAGCGGCGTTCCTTCTTATTATCGTGATCGCCTATTTCCTTTTCCGTTTCTCGCCTGGACTCGTCAGCAACATACGAAGTATTCTACTGATATATAGAGATGATCTCCAGTCTATGCTGAAAATAGATCAGCGGAAATAAGCATGGACTGTCCATTCTGTACTGACGACGCCTGCCTAGTTGGGAACACTCTGGCCTATGTGAAATGGGACCTCTATCCGGTCTCACAGGGCCATGTTCTCATCATCCCGCGCCGGCATGTTGCGTCTTGGTTCGACCTTAGCCCAAAGGAGTATGCAGCCGTGAGTGAACTGATCGGGCTTGCCAAAAAGCATCTGGATACGATGTACGCGCCAGCAGGATACAACATTGGAGTCAACTGCGGGGAGGCGGCCGGCCAAACGGTTATGCATGCCCATATGCATCTCATTCCAAGATATACAGGTGATGTTCCTAACCCTCGCGGTGGGATACGGGCCGTAATTCGGGCAAAACAGGATTATCCGCACATAGAATAGCGCCATTTATATATGATGAACGAGATTAGATACTATTTATATGTACAAATCCATCAACGAAATAAATGAACGTATTCGTGATGGAAGTGTCCGTGTGGTCAGCGCTGAAGAGATGCCGGACATCGTCGACGAACTCGGCGTTACCGGAGCACTCCGTGAAGTGGATGTGGTCACCACCGGCACTTTCGGCGCGATGTGCTCATCTGGAGCTTTTTTAAACTTTGGTCACCCTGAGATCCCCATCAGGATGGAAAAGATATGGCTCAACAATGTCGAAGCGTACGCAGGTGTTGCGGCAGTGGACTGTTATATCGGAGCGACCCAGGAATCCACAACACGAGCATCTGAATACGGTGGAGCTCACGTTATCCAGGATCTGATCGCCGGAAAATCAGTCGAACTCCATGCACGCGCAAAGGGGACCGACTGTTATCCCAGAACATCCATAACCAACGAGTTTACTATCCAGGAACTGAACCAGGCGATCATGGTCAATCCTAGAAACTCCTATCAATCCTACAATGCTGCCACCAATATGAGTGACCGGGCAGTTAAGACCTACATGGGATTTCTGCTTCCCTCTCATAGAAATATCACGTACTCTGGAGCTGGTTGCCTTTCTCCCCTCCCAAATGACCCCACCTTCTCCGTCATCGGATCGGGTACACCGATCTTCATCGGCGGGGCAAACGGCGTAGTAGTTGGTGAAGGTACGCAGTCTTCCCCCGGATCTGGGTTTGGAACACTCATGACATCCGGCAATATGAAAGATATGTCGCCTGATTTCATTCGTGCCGCGACCATGACCGGTTATGGCGTCACAATGTATGTCGGCATCGGCATTCCGCTTCCTATGCTGAACGAGGAGATCGTGAAGCACACTACAGTCCGTGATGAGGATCTAAAGACGAGTATCGTTGACTACGGAACGCCATTTAGGGACAGACCGACGATCCGCGAGGTCACGTATGCCGAACTCAAGAGCGGATCGGTCGAGATCGAAGGTGAAGAGGTACGCTGTTCACCACTCTCAAGTTACAAAAAGGCCCGTGAGGTCGCAGCAGAACTGAAGACCCGTATCGAAACAGGGTCCTTCACCATGGCACTTGCTTCCCGACCGATCGATAACCTGAAGAGAAACAAACCCATGAACGAGAAGGGGTATGTCTGTCATGTCAACGAGATGATGGTCTCGACCTTCGTCACCATCACTGGTGAGGAAAGTGTCAAAGAAGCTGCCAAACGTCTGCTGAAAGGCGAGACAAACCATCTGCCGGTGATCGATGCAGAAAACAGGCTGATCGGTATCCTCACCACATATGATGTCTCCAAAGCCTTTGCAAAAGATGAACAGGACATGACCGTTTCGGAGATAATGACCAAGAACGTCATCACGATCGGCCCGGACGCGCCAGTGGACTTTGCCGCACGAAAACTTCAGCAGCATAACATCGGTGCCCTTGTGGTGATCGATTCGACCCGCCACATTCTCGGTATGCTCAACTCGTATGATCTTGGAGATCTTGTGGGCGGGAGGGGGCGAAGATGAAACTAAAGGTCGAGTTTGATTCTGAAGGTGTCCAGTATCCAAACATTGCCGCAGCCATACTTAAATCGGGTGTGATGGTGAACGTCGAACGCGCTCTTATCGATGGTGATGAGGGTTGGGCCCTCCTTGATGTCGATGACAAGGACGCGGAACTGTTCATAGCTGCCCTTACCAGGAAAGGTGTGTCGATCCGTATCCAAAAGGACGCGGTGTCTCACAACCGCACAGATTGTGTGGACTGCGGACTCTGCATCGGTATCTGTCAAAAGCAGGTCTTCTCATTCGACGAAAACTGGCAGCTGGTCGTCGATTCTGAACGATGTGTTCTCTGCGGCAGATGTGCCACATACTGCCCCCAGCGTGCATTGAGCATCCAGAAATAATGATCCGCGAGCAGTTCGCGTACCGGGAAACGATCACCACGATCCTCGCAGATGATCCTTTGCATATCGAAGCGGCAAAGGAGGGAATGATCGCGGCACGTACAGGTCTAGAGCATTATCTCAAGGCCGATCCTTTTTTTCAGATGAGTTACGCACCCGTGCAAGCATCCGCCGGCGCACCTGAGCTGGCAAAGCAGATGGCCGATGCCTCGTATGAAGCGGATGTTGGACCCATGGCATCTGTTGCCGCCACGATCGCCTGGGCCGGCGTTCGGGCGATGGAGAATGCCGGAGCATCATTTGGTTTGATCGACAACGGCGGGGACATCGTCCTGATCTCAGAAAGGGATATGCGGGTCGGCATATATGCCGGCTCTGCTCCATCATCAGGAAAATTCGCTTTCATCATCAAACCGCAGAACGAAGTCCTCGGGATCTGTACATCCTCAGCGACTGTTGGACCTTCGATCTCTTTTGGGATCGCAGATTCCGTGACCTGTTTTTCTCGAGATCCGGCAAAGGCGGATGCATGGGCCACCGGGCTTTGCAATATACTCACGCCGAGCAACTTTGATGAAGTTATGAAAAAAGTGGAGGGGTCATCCGTTTTCGCCGTATATGCCGTGATAGGTGACTGGATCGGCCGGTGGGGCGATCTTCCCAAAATAGTCCCCGCAAATGTCAGCTATGATCTGATCACAAAGGGTCAGGCACACTGATCTTTTGCACACTTCACCGCTTCTTGATATGCACCCAGACCTGAGAAGGCTCTCAGAAACTTCTCTCCGTTCCAGACCGCGATGAAAAAGAGGGAGGTTTTTTTATCGAATCCGAAGATGATCTCGGCGAGTTCCACACTACCGATCTTGATCCCGCGAAGGATCATTGAAGAGGGCTGGAGCAACAAACGTTCATAGATCTCGATCTCGGGCTCCTCCTCGAATGCGTAAATATAGGCCTGCAGGGCATTGGTCAGATCAGATGTACAGAGTTGCACAGCAGTTTCGACCGGAAGTTCGCGGAGCAGTTGTGCGAGTTTGAAGTCATCATCCCCGGATGCTTCATACAATTCATCCGCGAGGGATCCAAGATCAGTGTTGGAGGAATATGCCATAACAATGTACTTTTCTGTTGCGTGAATCAATAAAGTATAATGTCTCTCTCCTCCTAATTGTTAGGACATGAATAACGAGGACGTGGACTGGGCACTGTTTCATATGATCCCTGAGTGTGGAACGAAGGGAATCGCCGAACTGGTGATAGAGTCCGGCTTCTCAGAGGATGAAACCAGAGCCTCACTTGCACGGCTCGAAAAAGCCTGTCTTATCCATGTAAAAGGCGAAAATGTCTGCGCCCTCTCTATCAATGATATGCTGATGATGAATGAAATAAAAAATGCCGACTGTGGTATCTACATTGAAGACGGCATCATCAAGGTAAAAAAATGAGTCTCAAACCAGAATCCTATATCCTCAGAATAGGTCACCGTCCCGAAAGGGATCAGCGTGTCACCACCCATGTCGGCCTTAGTTCCCGTGCACTTGGAGCAAGTGGAATGTATCTTGCAGCCGACGATGCAAAGGTGGCCGACAGTATCACCGATGTCGCGACCCGGTTTGGCGGGACCTTCTTTTGCGAAAACAATGTCAAATGGAAGTCCTGTATCACTCAGTTCAAAAAAAGCGGGGGCAAAGTGGTCCACCTCACGATGTACGGTCTTCGACTTCAGGACGTCATTGCTGATATCAGAAAAGAGGAAAAAGTATTGATCGTTGTCGGAGCAGAAAAAGTTCCTGGCGATCTCTATGAACTTGCCGACTACAATGTGGCGGTAGCAAACCAACCCCATTCTGAAATTTCCGCTCTTGCTCTCTGTCTGGATCACCTGTATGAAGGAAAGGAACTCGATCTCGCATTCCCTGATGCAGAACTTGAGGTCAAGCCAACAAAGATCGGCAAGACCACGATAAAACACGATCACGAAGAACATCTATGAAGAGCGTTCTTGTCGCCGGATACACCACCCGTCACGTTGCTGCCTCGGCAGCCCGCGCCGGGTATGAGGTCTATGCAGTAGACCATTTCTGCGACCAGGACCTCTTATGGTGCACAAAGGATCATCGTGCCTTCGATGAACTTAGCGAACTGCCGTTTGTTATAGAAGAGATGTTCAACACCTATGATATCGATCATGTGGTGACCACATCCGGCGCTGAACTATTGCAGGTCCCGAATCGACTGGGAACTCCAAGAAATATCGCCAAACGGTTCATGGACAAGGGAAAAACTCAGGACTTCTTTGAGGAGATCGGTGTCCCGGTCCCAAAAAGACTTGGCCCGGGTGAGTATCCTGCAATGATGAAGACCCTTGCCGGAGCTGGAGGCTGGAGAAACGCCTGTGTTAACTCTGACGAGGAACTCCAGGTCTGGAAGGAGTTTGTGGATCATCTCCCCTATTTAGCTCAGGAACCTATCGCCGGTCATCCTGCAAGCGTCTCCTGTCTTGGAACCGGGAGCGAGGCTATGGCGCTTTGTGCAAACGAGCAGATCCTTCGGGGCGGTGAGACCTGCGCCTATGCATTTTCGGGATCTCTCACTCCATGCAAACACCCTCTTGCGGATCGAATGATGGATCTTGCAGAAATAATCGTGGCAGAGAGTGGGTGTGTTGGCTCAGTTGGCGTTGACTTTGTTCTGACCGATAATGAGGCCTATGCGATCGAAATAAACCCGCGGTTCCAAGGAACGGTCGAGACGGTCGAGGCATCACTCGGGATGAACCTCTTTTCCCTGCACGTTGATGCATGCAGAGGAGTTCTGCCGAAGAGCCGACCGGAACCAATCTGCTTTGCGGTCAGACGGATCCTTCCAGCACCCAGAAATATCACGATCCAAAAAGAGATGTCTGTGTTACGCGAGACGATCACCGACATCCCTCATCCGGGCACTTCCTTTGAAGAAGGAGAGGTCATGTTTTCTGTCACGGGATCTGGCGAGAGCCGTGAAAATGCCTTTTCCTCACTGGATAAACATATTAGGGATGCACTACAACTAATTAAGGAATGACGGTCATCACAGAAGAGCAACTCGGGAATCCGGCAATATATCAATATCTTTTAAAATTAGTTGGTGAAGAGGGTCTGGAGCTTCTTCGCCGTTGGTCTGACATTACGTATGAACGCAAGTGGATCGCGGCAAAGCTGGCCAATGAAGAACTCAAGGCATCAGAAAGGGCACGGTTCTTAGCAGAGTCCAAGTGTTCCGATGAGGAGCTGATCAGCGCAGAGAGGAGCGATGAGGAGATCGCAGAGCTCACCGAGATCAACCTGAACTCAGTTCGTCATACCCTGTATAATTTATACGAACACCGCCTTGCCGAGTATCGGAGGATCAAAAATAATGAAACCGGGTGGCTCACGTATCTGTGGCTTATGCGTATGGATAACATGGGCATAGTCCTCAAAAACGAGATGGAGGTTGCTGCAGGAAAGCTTGCGGCACGTCTGAGGTATGACGAGGCAAACGACTTCTATCAGTGCAAAAACTGCGGTATCACGACGACATTCAATAATGCGATGACGACGAACTTCGCCTGCTCCCACTGCGGGACCATGCTCGTACATTTTGATGACGAACTGATCGTTGCTGCGCTGAAAAAACGTCTGGCAAAGATGCAGACCGCACTTAATAATGCCTGATCATATAAACACTCTTTTTTTAGTCGGTTGTGATCCTAACGTCGTATCACACTGTTCCAAAGTTGCCGAGGTCGCCGCACGCTACACTGGTGAGTCGGTCGATCCAGAGCTGGTATCTGCCGGGGCATTGCTGCATGATATAGGCAGGTCAAAGACGCACACGATAGAACATGCACAAAAGGGTGCGGTGATATGCTGGGAGTTTGGGCTTTCAGATGAGATCGCCGAGATCGTTGGGCGGCATACAGGTGCGGGGCTCACTGAAGACGAGTCAGTGCTTCTAGGTCTGCCGCCTGTTTTTGCGGTACCGAAGACACTAGAGGAAAAGATCGTCGCACATGCGGACAATCTGGTGAAGGGGTCAAAAGAGATCACAATCTATCAGCGCATGATGCTGATCGCCGATCTGCCTGCCCGTTCAAAACGAAAGATCTGGCGCCTTTCGATGGAAATCGAGCTTCTCGCAAAGTGAGCGGCCCTGATACGCTGAACGATATCAAGGCCTGATATCCGAATATCTGAAAATAACAACCCCTATACTCTTAACCTTTCCACATCCCATACTGTTTATCATGTTATGGCAGCCGCTTAATGTTGAGTCGTGGGTTTCGATGCGTCGCGGCTCATTGGCCGACGTAAAGGGAACAGTCGAAGCAATAATTGAGGATGTTCGTAAAAATGGCGACGCCGCTCTTTTTGCGCTGACGGAAAAGTTCGATAAGCAGAAGCTTTCCTCACTTCGGATATCCCAGGAATCGATCGATGAAGCATATGATGAGGTCGACCCTGCCCTTGTCCAGGCACTGATTGAGGCCGAGGCACGCATCACCCGATTCCATGAACTGCAGATGAATAGATCCCTCTGGCTCGAGGAGACGGAACCTGGCATCACCCTTGGTGTGAAAACTACGCCTCTTGACCGTGTCGGCGCCTATATCCCCGGAGGACGGGCAGCGTATCCCTCAACGGTCCTTATGACCACGGTCGCGGCCCGCGTTGCCGGTGTCCCGGAGATCGTTCTCTGTACCCCGCCGCCGGTACATCCGCTGACCCTTGTTGCACTCGATATTGCCGGCGTCACAGAGGCATACTCCATCGGCGGAGCCCAGGCCATAGCAGCTTTGGCTCTTGGGACCGAAACGATTCGACCGGTCCAAAAGATCGTTGGGCCGGGCAATGTATTTGTCACCCAGGCAAAGATGATCCTTAGGGAATATGCAGAGATAGACTTCCCGGCAGGACCAAGCGAGATAGGCGTTCTTGCCGATGATTCTGCAAACCCTGCTTTCATCGCGGCCGATATTCTTGCCCAGGCAGAGCATGATCCAAACGCAGCCTGTGTTCTGGTGACCACATCCAAAAAGATCGCTCTGCATGTTGGAGAAGAGATCGAAAAGCAGATCGAAAACGCCCCACGTCGTGAGATCATGGAAAAAGCGCTTTCTCACTCCGGATATGTGATCGCTGATGACATGGAGGAGGCGGTTGATCTGATGAACGAGATCGCTCCTGAGCACCTTTCGATCCAGACCACCGACCCACTTACGACACTGGGGAAGATCCGCAATGCCGGTTCGATCTTCATTGGTCCGTACACGCCGGTCGCCTGCGGGGATTATGCATCCGGAACGAACCATGTTCTTCCAACTGCAGGCTATGCAAAGAGCTACTCGGCACTGGATGTTCATCACTTCATGAAACGATCTCAGGTCCAGATCGTGACCAAAGAAGGCCTGGATTCGATCGGTGATGTCGTGGAGATCTTGGCAGAGGCGGAGGGGCTTGCCGCTCACGCCGCGTCGGTTTCTATCCGGCGCACCTGATTTTTTTATAAATTTTAAAAAAAGAAAAAGGTCAGAGTTTCTGTCCGCATTCAGGACAGAACTTGACGCCTGCTGGAACTTCAGCATTGCACTGAGGACATCTTCTGACGGTTGAAACCTTCGTGCCGCATTCCGGACAGAACTTTGCTCCTGGTAGAAGCGCCGCTCCGCAGTTTGCACAGGCAGAGCTTGCTGCAGGCGTCATCTTCTGACCGCATTCCTGACAGAATTTCGTGCCTGACGAAACCTCGGCTCCGCAGGCGCTGCACTTTTCCTTCGACTCGACCTTCGATTCGACCGGTTTTGTTGCGGCAGCTTGCGGGGTGGCAGCAACTGGTTGACCGCCAAAAGGAGCTGGCTGACCGCCTGGTCCTGCCATTCCCTGGGACATCATACTGCCCATACCCATTCCAGCCCCCATGCCGGCACCCATCATTGCAAATCCTCCTCCCTCGCCGCCCAGAGCTGCACCCTGTCCGATGCCTTCAATGGCCTTACCGGACTGGTACTGCATATAGTTCACGCCAAGAGCAGACATAGCTCCGCGCTTGTTGATCGCCTCCTGGACCTCCTCAGGCATATTGATGTTGAGGCCGGCGAACTTCATGATCTTGAGACCATAGATCTCGGTCTCTGCAGTCAGTTTTCCAAGACAGAGCTGCTCGATCTCCTGCAGATATGCAGGCATGTCCAGAACACCCATCTGTTTCTTGGTCTTCAGCTCGCCAAGCGTGTCATTCAGGACGGTGATCACCTGGGCTTTCAGCCACTCAACGATCTCCTCAGACTTCGTCAGACCTTTGGTCCCGACAAACTGGGTAATCAAGAGAAGGGGATCAACGATCTTGTATGAAAACTGGCCGAAGATCCTCAGCTGAACGACGCCGAAGTCAATGTCGCGAAATGCAAGCGGCTGGGGAGTTCCGAATTTATCTCGGAACTCACGTTTCTGTGCCCAATAGAACTCGCCGATCTGGACGTTTCCGACAACATTTCCAAGAATGCTTTTTAGGACTGGAATGTTTTGAGTCGTCAGAGCATAGCGATCCGGGCGATCAAATACTGCGAGAGCTTTTCCGTCACGGAAGAAGATACCGAATTCGTCCTCACGGACGAGCACGTTATCGTTAAACATAACGTTTCTGGGGAGACGCCACATGACGTTCTCGCCCTTCATATCCTCGACCCAGTAGAATCCTTTTCTGGAGTCGGCACCTTCGATATCCGAACCGGAGCCGATCTTCTGATTGGTTTTTGAGAAAAATGCCATTAGAATGCACTTAGTCCTGCGATATCCACATTACGTTTTTCAAATATCTCAGTGAACTCGCTAAATCCTGATCTGATCACACGAAGATTTTCAGGTATTTTGTCAAAACTGCCGTTGTCAGCATTACTGAGTGCGGTCTTTGCCAATTCTCCGAGGCCGCGGATGCCGTCGATCAATGCAAGATCGTACTCATAGAGCGTGTTCAACTCGGCTTTTTTGATACGGTTTGCCGGAGAGACCCCGGTGTATCCCTGTTCAGCATGGCGGATCTTTGCCTCAGAGGTCTTTGCCTTTGAGATCACAGTTGCCAGATCGTTCATCAGATCGAGCTCGAGTGCCCGACTTGCTGATTCACGTGTCTTTTCCAAAGGAAGAAGCACGTTGTTTTTCAGTTCATCAGCTATCTGCTGGCGAAGAAGTGAATCAGCAAGTCTAAGATCCTCTTTCTGGCGGTATCCGCGAAATCCCGGGATACATAACTGGATCTTTTTGATCAGACCGCGGTCATCTTCAACTTTGTTTCGTAAATCTACCGTCATATTTGATCACTTTTTCATAACAAGGAATATGATGGCACCTGCCGCAACGATCACAAGGGCTGCTCCAATCATAACTGGGGCAGTAAGGATCGGGAACGTGGTGGTCAGCGGACCCTGAACGAGGAGCAATAATCCTGCAAGAGCGAGGAAGAGTGGGAATACTGGTGACTCCCGTTTGCCCATGAACGTAACAAGGGCAAAGGAGATCGCACCAATACCCAATAGGAAGATGCCGAGCCCTTCCCAAAATCCAATTGTCGGTACAAGTAATGCAGCCAAAATGGAAACACCGAGCATCAATATTACCGATGCCCATATCAGATGCATGCGTTTATCTTCAATATCACTCATGAGGAAATACCTAACAAATATTTATCATTGTTTTTGTATGCGGGCAGATAAAGAACTTTTGTGCTGTTGATTTTGAAGTCATATTCAAGTTTCTGAAGGGTGCCTGGGATCTCTGTTTCATATCTGAGGAACAAAAATTCTGCATTTTCTCCGGCTATGCCTTTTTCCATCTTCATTACAGCACGTTTTCCGCCCCTGAAGCCAGAAATGAGGTTCAGTTTTGGTTGATCAAGAGTCAGATCCATGTTCCATACCCTAGAGAACTCCTCGGGAATTACTGCGGCACAGACATAGAAGTCGCGAGTCCCCCGCATCTGTTTTTTATCACCAATAAACCGTGAGATCTTGCCTCCGGATATGCTCTCTTTCGTTACATTCAGATCAGCATTCACGACCCAGAAGGGAACATAGATCAGTTCACCTGGATGTTCTTTATCGGGCGCTGCAATGGAATAAGCAACGTCGCCGACCTTGCCGTTTGCATACAGACTGATCCGGCCGCAATGACTGCAGGTCAGCATCATGTCACGTTCCTTGGATTTCAAGGGAGCGCCGCAACCTGGACATTTTAGTTCTTTTAACAACATCGTAGATCACCTTTATTTGAAGTAGTCATATGTTTCATTATAGACTGACTGTACTTTTTCCTGGGTCCGGCCGGATTTCAGGCGTTTTCCGGTCATGGCTCCTTCCAGGACCTCATCACCATACCTAAATCTATTATAGAAATATCCAAGAAGTGCGATGGCGGCAACGACCCCCACGACGAGAACGCCAACACCCACATCCGTACCTTCGGTCACGATCGCAAGACCGATCCCTATGCCCAACGCTCCGCCGGAGATCGCACCACCGACACCGGCTGCAGTGCTCTGACTTCCGGCATTTCCTGGTGCTCTGCCTGAGACAACGCGTGCCGTGATCCCGTCAACTGTGGCAAAGTATGTTCTGCCTTCATAAGCATATCTGACAATCCAGAATGGGTAATAGACTAAAGTGAATGCTTTTGGGAAGAAGAACGACTTTGAGAAGTAGACCTTGTTCATCCGAGCACTGCCGTCCTTCACCGCAGTCTGGCTGATCGCTTTACCGCCAACATCATATGCTGCGTCGCGGGATGAGGTCACACCGAATGTGACAATGTTTTGATCATCATAGACGATCGCTTCGGCATTTTGCGGGAGAACGATGCTCTGAATACCAAGGTCTCCAGCTTCACAGGCGATCTCAGAATAGATGTATTCACGGTTGATCAGAGCTTCACGCGGGATCTCAACTTTTTCATTGTCTTTTCCAGATCTCTGTTCTTCGATACCGCAGACACATGCCTTCCCTCGGGCGACCAGACGCCAGAACGGAAGATACATCGGGTATGCTTCGGAGACCACCGCGCTGGTTGGAAGATCTTTAGCTTTTGGACCGGTCGAAAACCATGCCGCCACTTTTGCGAGGGCTTTGCTCTTATCAACGGTCATTTTATACATGACCTTATTTGATCCCTCATCTGATGTCAATGCAAATACTGATTCGCAGAATTTGCACAGGACCATATCCTCTCCCTCTTCACACTGCACCTGACCGCCGCAGGAGGGGCAGGTCATCGACACAAGGATTTTTTGCACTTCAGTCATGTGCTTTCACCTCCGCCGAAACAATTTTTTCCCGCCCAACAACTTTTGCTGCGAGAAGTTTTCCTGCGAAAAATCCAGCAATGATCAAAACAAAAAAGATCGGACTCACCATTACTCCAAGAACCCCACCAAGAAGTCCGAGAACGAGTGCAAGTCCCATCACAGCGATATATGCACTCGAGCTGCGGGTCGGCGAGGAGGTCGTATAGACGGCTCCAGACGATCCATCGATAACTGCCTGATACGTGGATCCTTTGTAATCATAGGCGATCTCATAGATCGGGAAGTACACCAGTGCCTGATCGATGGGAACTCCGGTGAGTTCAGGGAGATAAGAATCGATGGCGATATCCGGCTGGATCACCTCAGCGTTGCCGGTCGATGCTTTTTCATCATAGACCACAACGTTTCCAGGCGGGATGATCAGATCCTGCATCCCGGGAAGAAGGGTCCCTTTGGCGGGTTTTGCAAAAACAGCTTCCCTTCCGTTCACCGTTCTTCGGAACCGGAAAACAGGGAAGAACTCTTTGGTGAGTTTCGAGATCTTTGCAGAAGATTCGAGATCTTTGGCTTGGGCAGGGCCTGCCATCCAACGCTTGAAGATCCCTTTTGCCGCGCCTTCATCAATGGAAAAAGGAAGCAAATAAAAGAACAGCGCAGAACTTCGATCGATATATGTGACCGTATCACAGAAGGGGCATGTGGCCATCTGTGCGCCCGGTTTGACTTGAAGTACTGCGCCGCACTTAGGACACTGAAAATCGGGCATATTTATTATTTTAGTGTCTAAGCGGATAAGGATATCTTGCCAAGATCGTCTACAACTCAGTGAGACGAAGAAGACATGCCGCCCTCTTTTCTGCGGCACCAAGTTTATCGAAACAGACAGCTAATTTTTCAAGAGAGTCTTTGTCGTCGGGGAGAAGGATCAGCGTTCTCTCAAACGCGCTAACGGCATTCCCGTGGCTTTCCATACAGAGCAGAGCAGTGCCTCTTCCTTTCCATCCATCCGGATCATTTGGCAAAAGCTCGGTCAATCTCAGGTAAGCTTCAGCTGCTTTTTCATAGCGCTCTTCTGCGAGAAGGTTATCTGCGGTCGCCTTCCAGAAGACAGGGTTGTTTGTTGGGTGAAATGTCATGATAAAACTGCAGGAAAAATATTCATGACCAAGGGTCATGTTCTAACTTGGCGGCATATCGATCGCCGATAAATGCTGATATCGGGATTCGAACCCGAGTCGCCGGCGTGAAAGGCCGGCATGATTGGCCTCTACACTATATCAGCTCAAACTGCCTATAATAGTCTACGCTGGATTATAAAAAGATTATGATTGACCTCTGAGATATCAGGGTCAGTATTCATCACCGGAGTTCTGTGTCTCCAGCTGGAATGCGGCGAGAAGTTTTTTATAGATCGGACCCGGAACACCAGTTCCGATCGATCGGCCGTCGATCTTGGTGATGGCACATATCTCTGCAGCAGTTCCGGTGACCAGCACTTCATCTGCGGTGTACATGTCAAAGAGTCCGAGTTCGCAGATCTCGTAAGGGATGCCAAGTTCCGTGCAGAGTCTCAGAAGGACAAGGCGGGTGATGCCTTTGAGGTTGTTGATGGTCGGTGGGGTATAGAGGATGCCTTTTTTCACAAGATAGATGTTGTCGCCGGAACCTTCTGCGAGTTTCCCGGATCTGTCAAGGAAGATCGCCTCGTCTCCGCCTTTGTAATTCGCCTCGATCTTTCCAAGAATGTTGTTCAGGTAGTTGAGGGATTTGATGTTGGGCGGAAGTGTGTCCGGAGCATTTCTTCTGACACAAACGGTGACCCCGGTGAGACCGGTCTCATAAAGATCACCGTACATCGCACCCCATGAGGAAACGGCACAGATGATCGTGGGATTTGGACATCGACGGGGGTCGAGTCCCATAGAACCGACACCACGAGAGATGATCGGGCGGATGTAGGCATCCTTCAGACCGTTTTTGCGCAAAGTCTCTTTGATGATCTCGGCCATTTCACCGCGGGTTATCCCGGGATCAAGATCTATAGCTTTGGCTGAATCAAAGAGGCGGTCGACGTGCTCAGTAAGATGGAACACACGTCCGTTGTATGCTCTTATGCCTTCAAAAACACCGTCACCATAAAGGAATCCGTGATCAAAGATGGACACAGTGGCCTGTTCTTCAGGTACATAATTCCCGTGTATGTAAACTAACATAATAAAATATATTAGGTGCGGTACGATATAGGATTTTGGTCTCTCTCATGCAAAAACACAGAGTAGTGCATTTTTTCATTGATCATTGTGCTCATTCTATGGGGCAGTTCGAAGATGTTTTACTGACAAAAAGAAACACACCAAATACTTATACAGTAACATCCCATCATTTCTGTATGTCAGTACAAAATGGCGATACGATACGCGTCAACTATATCGGAGAATTGGTCGACGGGACATGTTTCGACTCATCAGAGGGTCGCGATCCGCTTGAATTCGTCGTAGGTTCGGGAATGGTCGTTCCCGGTTTTGACGCCGCAGTTCTTGGGATGGAGATCGGCGAGACGAAATCGGTCACGATCCTGCCGGCAGAAGCCTATGGAGAAAAAACCGATGACATGACGGTGGAAATTCCTCGTAAAGAGTTCGGGGGAGATTTTACCGCAAATGCCGGCGAGCAGCTTATGATCGAACTTGGCGATGGAAACCAGATCCCGGTCACCATCACAAAGATCGATGAAGAGACGGTGACTCTTGATGCAAATCATCCGCTTGCAGGAAAAACTCTGGTGTTTACGATCACATTGGCCGAGATCGTCGAAGCAAAACCTGAAGCGTAATTATTCATATCTTAACACCATTAGGTAAATCAACGAACATGCCGCAGATAACCATACGCTCATTTGCCAAGTTCCGGGAGCTCTTCGGTGAGATGAACTCACTCGGTGTCCCGGGTGGGACCTCCATTCTTGGCGCTCTTCTTGCTTTTGCAAAGACACAGAAGGAGGGAATGCAGGAACTTTTCACCGGGGCCGAACTCAGTTCACATATCATCCTTATGTACAACAGAGAGAGGATCGACTCCGACGATGCAAAGATGATCCAAGTGGCTGAGGGTGACGAAATCGTCATCTATCCGCCGGTATCTGGAGGGTAAAAATGGTCCTCGCATTGCAAAAAGAGGATATCGATATCTGCGCCCTGATCACGAACTCACGAACAACCAATGATGGGTCCCAGATCGTTTTTATCGGTTGTGTGAGGGATGACGGAGAGATGGATGCACTCGAGATCGAGGCATTTGTTCCGGTCGCTGAAAAGGATCTTGCAGATATTGCCGAGGAGGCGATCAAGAGGTTTGGACTGAACTCTGTGGATATCATCCACCGATACGGCCGCCTTGCTCTGGGTGAGACGATCCTGGTGATTCTGGTCGGTTCAGCTCACCGACAAGAGGGCTATGAGGGTTCAAGATTCATCATTGAGCAGCTGAAGGAAAAAGTACCCATCTGGAAACAGGAGCTCTCCGGCAATGCCCGGGGAGAATGGGTACACTGATTTTCTATTATTTTTTGATTTGAAACTCTTTTAAAATAAGATTTACGCGGTGTGCGAAAATTACTCCAAACTTTTTGAGGTTGTATACGGACATAGAAGAAAAAAAACCGCGCTCGCAATTTTTTGGTTTGCTCTCCACTTCGCTTAGCTCTCTTAATCAACGCGAATATGATTAGGCAGTGATGTCAGTACATTAAGGTTGGACGGAAGTTGGGTGGATACGGATACATAAGATAATTTAACCGCGAATCTCCGCGAATTAACGCGAATCGCATTTTTCTTGCGCCGTCGTACTCTGCTCCGGCTTATCGCCTACGCAGGAATCGCACGCCGTCTGGAAAAATGCTACCGGAAAAACCGGCGTGCAGGTTTTTCTTTTACCGTGCAGAAACATTTTGATTATTCAGATACTTTTCATCTGAGTATATGTGCCATCCATATCTTCATTCCAAAATATATCATTTTTTGTTCAACCATCTCTCTGTGTCAAAAAAGAAATATCCATCTTGAGAAAAACCGGCACGCCGGTTTTTCCGGTAGCATTTTTCCAGACGGCGTGCGATTCCTGCGTAGGCGATAAGCCGGAGCAGAGTACGACGGCGCAAGAAAAATGCGATTCGCGTTAATTCGCGGAGATT
>DALTVZ010000038.1 GCA_029987315.1 Methanocorpusculum sp. | reverse complement strand
TTTTCTGAGAAGCTCCTCCCGGAAAATGAAGGTATTCTTTCGTTCACCCACCGGAACAAATCTTCCTTTCGTATCGATGATCTGCTGGATAGGGATGACGGCTCTTCCCTTATTTGTCTGAACGAGCATGGCAAATCCATGCAGATACTCATCGTGATGAATATCGGAGAACCGATTTCCCCGAAGGATGGTGAATGATTCCCCCTCCAGATCCTTCTTCAACTTTTTTTTCTCTTCGTCAGTGCAGTCAGCATACCGAATGAAAAAAATTCCTTCGGCGGCGAGTTTTGGGACCAGATCACTGTTCCAAACCTTTGCCATGTGACGCATCAGAACAATGACACGGGAATAGATCATCTCAAGCTGCGTGTCGCTCCCGATCACCTCGCTGAACTCATCCGGCGAATAGGTGGCACCCTTTTGATAAGCGGGGACCCTCACCATAAAAAACTCATCCAGGTTCCCGGCAACTATTCCAAGAAATGTCATCCGTTCAAGCAGAGGATTATCCATATTTTCTGCTTCATATAATACCCTTTCATTGAATTTGAGCCAGGATAACTCTCTATTGAAATATCGTCCTGACTCTTTTGGAAACCGTGTGGCTTTTTTTATATATTGTTTTTTCTGCGTTTTTGCTGGTTTTTCTGTCTTTGCCATATGATATTATCCGTTTACAAATGATGGTCTGAATACTATTTAATTATGTATATGGGGGAAGATATAGTAAAGCATAATGGATACAGAGACCGCGAGATCACTCAACCTTCTCAAAAATATATCGATCTATACAGAGACGTATGGGTGTACCTACAATGCGGGAGATACTGAGAAGCTTATGGAGATCGCCAGGAGTCAAGGGTGCGTCTTGGCATCGTCTGCAAAAGACGCAGATGCAATATTGATCAATACCTGTGTCGTTATCGATAAGACCGAACAGCATATGTATGAACGTCTCGACCACTACGAAGACAAACTCCTTTTTGTTACCGGTTGTCTCCCTCCGGTTGCCGAAGGCGTTCTCAAAATAAAATATCCGCATCTCCATATCATAGACCCGTCTCTCATCCATTCCTGCTATATGGAGGTCGCCACCGCACACTCTGATACAAATGGCGTTCTTCAGATTGCACGGGGATGCAATGGCCACTGTACATACTGTATCACACGGCTAGCACGGGGAAAGCTGGTGAGTTTTTCAGCGGAAGAGATCGTCCGGCAGGCAGCAAGCATCATTCAAGCCGGAGCGACCGAGATCCAGCTGACCGCACAGGACACATCATCTTGGGGATTCGACCGAAATGATGGACTGCGGCTCCCAGATCTACTGCGAATGCTCTGTAAGATCCCAGGCAAATTTATGATCCGCATCGGTATGGCTAATCCAGATACGCTTCTGCCTATCTTGGATGATTTTCTTTTGGCACTCAAAGATCCAAAGATATTTTTGTTTTTGCATATTCCAGTTCAGTCTGGATCCGATCATGTTCTCAGACTGATGGGACGGCGATACACCTCTGCCCAGTATGAAGAAATTTGTCGGAGAACCCGCGAAGCGTTTCCTGATATCCGCATAAGCACAGATTACATCGCCGGTTTTTCCGGCGAGACCGATGAAGACGCTGCGGCATCGGTGGAGCAGATCAGACGGACGAGACCTGGGAAGATCAACATCACCCGTTTTTCGCTCCGCCCAAACACACCTGCAGCACGCATGAAAAAAAATCCCGAACAGATCAAGAAACAACGGTCCAGGGAACTTACGAATGCAGCAAACGAGGTTTATGACGCCAACAACGACGCACTTATTGGCCATATACTCACCGCGGTAGTAACCGAAGTGGTAAAAGAGGGGAGTGTCACCGCACGGGATCGGACCTATCAGAACATCGTTATTATGGAAAAGATCGAGATAGGAACTATGGTAACTGTTAAGATCACTGCACACCGTCGACATTATCTGATCGGCGAACTGATCTGATTTTTTCAAGACAAAGATTCACCAATTCTTTTTTTCAGACTGTATTTTGGATAAACTCTATTTGAAATATAGATAACATACCCTGATTTTTAAAAGAAGAGAAAAATAATGACGCGGGTTTCCGCATCATGTATTGATGTTTAAAAAAATTGATGATAAATGTTAACGCTTTGCTTTTGCTTTTGCGCCCATCATGGACTTCTTTGAGCGGCGGATACGGCGTCTGATACGCTGGTCGGCGATCTTTGGACCGCGTCCACGTCCGCGTCCCTGCTGCGGACTGTTTGCCATACGGCTCTGAATCTTTGCAACGATGCTTGCTCTTTTGAATCT
>DALTVZ010000037.1 GCA_029987315.1 Methanocorpusculum sp. | reverse complement strand
GGTATTCTTCTGCAGATGCTCCATCATCTCCGTACTGTCGTGCCCCCGTTTAGGTTCGGAGATGCCGTCTGCAAACTTCCATTCCCGGGAGAATTTTGCGGAAACATTTGAATCATCGACCCGCTGGTATCCGGTGAAGTATTCGGGCAGGATCCCCATATCACAGGCACCATGGATATTGTTTTGTCCTCGAAGGGACGAAATCCCGGCTCCTTTTTTCCCGATGTTTCCCGTCAGAAGCTGGAGGTTTGCTATCGCATGGATAACATCATCACCCGCGCCAAACTTGGTGACGCCCGTTGAATAAATGATGGAACATGATTTTGCCGAAGAGATCCATTCTGCGGCCTGGATGATCGCGGCGGAGCCGACACCTGTTGCCTTGGATACCCGATCCAGGCTATATGCAGGAGATGTGACCAGATCATAAAATGCTGCATACCCTTCGGTCCTTGCCGCAATGAACCCGGCATCTTCCCAACCGTTTGTACAAATCACCTGCATGATCCCGTTCAAAAGGGCAACATCCGAACCATGGTAGAACTGGATGCTCAAATCAGCGGTTGAGCTGGTGAATGTTTTGCGCGGATCTGCGCAGATGTATCTGGCGCCGCTTTGCTGTGCCTGAATGATCGCCCGCCCAACGAGAGGGAACTGGCGGAACACGTTTGAACCAAGAACGAGGATACAGTCTGATCCGGCTATGTCTGAGATGCTGTTTGTCATCGCCGGATAGCCAAACGATCCGATGAGCGGCTGTACGGTGGAAGAGTGGGACAAGCGTTCGCAATGATCAATATTGTTGGTTTTCAAGACGCCACGAGCAAACTTCATCATGACATAGTTGTCTTCGTTGGATACGCGGGGGGAGGAGAGGACACCTACTTCCGAAGGAAGATAGTTTTTCAGGCGTTCTGCTGTGAAGGCGAGGGCTTCTTCCCAGGATACTTTTTCGAGGGCTCCGTTTTTTCGGATCATCGGATGGGTAAGCCGGTCCGGGGAATTGACGAATTCGGCGGCTGAGAGACCACGGGCACAGAGTTTTCCCGCGTTTACCGGTGAACGGGGATAGGGCTGCACTCCCTGGACCCGGTCCCCGGTTGTCACTAAGGAGAGGCTGCACCCAGTTCCGCAGTAGGGACAGATGGTTCGGATCAGACGAAAATCCATGTTGTGTATGTTATTATGTGCGGTTGGCTGATATTATTCTTGATGTGTGATGAGAAAACAAGCTGTTCTTCTCACTTGGCCTTTGGAAATTTTCTGAGAATTTTCTCAAAGGAGTAGAAGTAAGGAGCCACATATCCGATTCACAATGGACTATCTTTTCGGTCCACACACATCCCGTAAACGAAATGAACGTACATCTCCTACAAAAATTTCCTCTTCTTCTCAAATAATACTATCCGCCACCGGCAGTCCCCCACCTTACCCTATTCTTTCATAAATCTTCATGTCCTATATGTACCCGCGTGAGAGGGAGCACACGGCTGACGGTGGTCATTTCGAGACCGCTGAGGAAAGTCCTCCCACCGCTCAGGTACACAGCCGTACGCAAGTACGGGTGGCGAGAGTCACAGCTCTGGAACAGAAACGACACGTCCTCTCCCGAGCAATGAAGCAGCGG
>DALTVZ010000036.1 GCA_029987315.1 Methanocorpusculum sp. | reverse complement strand
GAAAGCAAACTGAGAAATGAAGCGAGCCAGAGTTGAGTACTGGGGGTTTTCATCCGGTTGCACATGATTTCAGTTATTTTTCCGTGAATTCCGTGTGATGGCAAACACATCAAAAAAAAAGAAACCTCCTTTCAGATGAAAAAATAGGATCTGTCCAACCCACTCGCAAACTTTCAGTTTGCTCCGCTAAAGCCGCCCCTACGGGTCAGCTCGCCCCAATAATTCATCATCTTTAACACCCAATACCTACATGATTATGCACCTTCTTAGCCAGACCGACGGACAACTTGCCCTACAAGTTGCACGGCTCCATGTTGAAACCGCAATAACTGGCAAAAAGCCGGAGAAGGAACCGAAATTATCAGGAATATTCTCCGAAAAACGAGGCGTCTTTGTAACCCTCACCAAACTTGGCGGCCTAAGAGGATGCATCGGCTTCCCATTACCCGTCATGCCCTTAGGTGACGCGATCAAAGAAGCAGCAGAACACGCCGCTATCCATGACCCGCGGTTTTACCCAGTCGACCAGGATGAACTCAGAGAGATCAAAGTCGAGGTCACCATTCTCACCCAGCCGGTCCTCCTGGAAGGCGAGCCACACTCACGCCCATCTGCCGTCATCGTCGGCAGACACGGGCTCATCGCCGAAATGAACGGACACTCCGGACTCCTCCTCCCCCAGGTAGCGACCGAGTACAACTGGACCTCTGAAGAATTTCTCAACGAAACCTGCAATAAAGCCGGTCTCCCGCACAACGCATGGAAAAACAAAGCATGCAGCATCCTCACATTCGAAGGACAGATATTCAAGGAATAAATCAATGGCAATAACATTCGAAGTAATCCATAAAGACATCGCAGGCCGCGTCGGTAAACTCAAAGCCGGCGACAGATCGATAAAAACCCCGGCACTTCTCCCGGTCGTAAATCCCCACCTTCAGATAATCCCCCCGTCGGAAATGAAAAAGATGGGCGTCGAAGGCATCATAACAAACGCCTACATCTTCTCAAAAAGTGAGGAGTTCAGAGACCCTGCTCTCGAAAAAGGCCTCCATGAGGTCCTCGACTTCGACGGACTCATCATGACCGACTCGGGATCCTTCCAGATGTCCGTCTACGGAAGTGTCGACATCACCAACGAACAGACCCTCTCCTTTCAGCGAGATATCGGAAGCGACATCTGGGTCCCATTAGACATCCCGACCCACCCCGACACCGCCAAAGAGGAGGTGTTCGCCCAGATGGAGATCACCACAGCCAGAATGAAGGAGGCAAAGGAGCTTTTCGGTGACGACGCCCCCCTTTCAGGTCCAGTTCAGGGAGCAACCTATGAGGATCTTCGGGAACTTGCCGGCAAAACCGTATCCGACATGGGATTTGCCTACTGCCCGATCGGTGCAGTCGTTCCCCTCATGGAAAGCTACCGATACCGCGAACTTGTCGACGTCATCATCGCCGCAAAAAAAGGCCTCAATCCCGGGGCATGTGTCCACCTCTTTGGAGCAGGCCACCCCTCGATGTTTGCCCTTGCCGCCGCGCTTGGATGCGACGTCTTCGACTCGGCCGCCTACGCCCTCTATGCAAAAGAAGGCCGATACATCACCACCTACGGGACGCTCAAACTCGACGAGATGAGCGAACTTCCGTGCCCCTGCCCGGTATGCAGGAACCACACCATCGAAGAGCTCAAAAAATCGCCGGACAAGCAAAAACTCCTCGCCTACCACAATCTTGCGGTCACAATGGCGGAAATAGCCCGCATCCGTGCCGCCATTCAGGACGGGACCCTCTGGGAACTCGTTGATGAACGCTGCAGAGGTCATCCCAAACTGCTCGACGGATACCGCAGACTCTTAGAGCGGGTCGGCGAGATCGAGCATCTGGACAGAGCAAGCAAACGCCGGTTCTTTTACCGGGGAAGCGAATCCTGCCAGAGAACCGAGGTCACAAACTATCATGCGATGATACCCCGCGTAAAACTATCCGAGGTTTCGCTGATCTCTGCCGGAGGACCGGTCCCCACACGTTTCGAGGAGGTCATTGAGTTCAAGCCGCCGTTTGGCCCTATGCCCTATGAGCTTGCCGAGACATTCCCGGCAGGACAGGCCGAGATCCCAACATGGGATGAGGAGATGATGAAGTACGGGATCAAAGGGCTCAAAGGACTGCTCGAAACAAATCCCGACACCAATGTCACCATCTCCACCTCTCCCCGCTGGGCAGATCTGTTCAGAGCAGAGTTCCCGGACATTGAGGTGATCACATGAGCCTATTTGATGCAAGAAAACGCGACGGAAACGCAAGGATAGGAAACCTGAAACTTTCCGATGAGGAAAACATCAGCACGCCTGCCGTTCTCGAGACGGAAAGCGTCTTTCCTTCCCTGAAGGAACGGGGATTCACCAACCTGCCGCCGTCTGCGGGCAAAGCAGATTTTGAAAGATTTTTTGTCCCGGGAAGTGAGCCAACTGCCGTTCACCCGCAAAGTGAGTCGACCGAGGGCAGCGTTCTTATGTTTTCCAACTGGAACACGGTCATCTCGGACGCACGTCGGCATGCCGAGTATCTGGAAAAGCTTCTCGCGGTCTGTCCGCCGGACGCCGCCCGATATGCTCCCGCATCAGCTCTTCCCTCGAACGTCGCCTCATTGATATATGTGGGATTCGATCTGTTTGATTATACAGCGGTCGATCTTATGAGCGTTCAGAAGAAATTCTGCACGCCGGAAGGTGAATTCGACGCCTCCTATATGGAGAAAGGGATCTGTGACTGCGCAGGATGTAAAGCCGGCGACCTGAAACTTCACAACCGTCTCACTCTCGAAAAGGAGATCGCCCTTGCACGAGTCTGGATCGAACAGGGTCAGCTTCGTGAGTTCATGGAGATGCGATGCAGACTCCACGCAGAGCAGGTCTCTCTCCTTCGCCATATCGACAGAAGACCAGGCTTTGCCACAAATCTGCCGGTCGCCCGCTCGTCGCGGTTCCTTGCAAACTCCTCCGAGTCGATGACACGGGCGGAGATAGCATTCTTCGAAGACCGGGTCATCAACCGGTTCGTTCCATCACGGACCGACGTCTGTGTTCTTCTGCCGTGTGCCGCACGAAAACCCTACTCACTTTCGAGATCTCACCAGATGTTCATGCGTGTGGTGGATGGTCGTGCCCATGAAGTGATCGTGACCTCACCCCTCGGTGTTGTCCCGCGTGAACTCGAACTCATCTATCCGGCAGGGCATTACGATGTCCCGGTGACCGGGTACTGGGACAAGGAGGAGTCGGCGATCCTTGCGGAATATCTTGCCGCATATCTCACGAAACACCGGTATGACCGGGTGATCTGCCATCTGGAAGGCGGAGCAAAAGAGGTTGCGAAGATCGCCGCAGAAAAGGCCGGTGTCGAGTTAGAGTTCACCTGTAACGACGACAAACCTCTGTCGCAGGATTCTCTGCGTGCCCTGAACAATACGCTTCGTGAGAGCAGAAAACGCCGGACCGATCCTGTTCGCGGCACACTTATGTGGCAGTTCGATGAACTGGTGGACACGAAAGGCTGGATCGTGAAAGGTCGGTACCCGAACCAGAAGATCTTCGAGAAAAAGAACCAGATCTTCTCGATCGATGCGGAGACCGGACTTCTTCGCCCGACCCACGAAGGCTGGAAATATATCAACGGATACCGTGTCTGGATCTCGGACGGATTTACCCCACAGGGAGATATCTTAGCGCCGGGTATCGCTGATTCTGATCCGCGGATCCGTGAAGGCGACGAGGTTTTTGTCGGCGGAGAGGGCTATCAGGCGACCGGCAAAACCACGATGGGCGCCGACGAGATGAAACGAGCAAACCGCGGTGTTGCGGTTCGCGTGCGAAAAACAAACCGGAAATGAGCACAAAAGCAGAGCTTCGCCTATTACTCAAAGCGAGACGCGAGGCTCTGTCTCTTGGCGAGCGGCGGGAGAAGGGATACCACATCACCTGCCGCTTGGAAAAGCTGCTCGAACCGTATCAAACGATCCTTGGGTATGTAGCAAAAGAGCCGGAGGTCGAGTCGATGGTGATCCTCAACTGCCTTTTGGAAGAAGGGAAGAGCGTGGTTGTCCCGATCATCGAGAAGGCGACCCATACGCTCCGGCTCTCCTATCTCACCTCGATGGCGGAGCTGGAACCGAGCACCTTTTCTGTGCCAGAACCCATCTCCGCGGAGAAACCTGCGGCCGCCTCGTCGATCGATGTGGTGTTGGTACCGATGGTCGGTTTCGATCGGGCTGGGCACCGATTGGGATATGGGGCAGGATACTATGATCGCTTTTTTGAAAAAAACCCGAATATTCCGCGGATCGGTATGGCATATGCCTGTCAGGAGATGTAATGCATTCCTTTCGAGTCGTTCGACGCACGGATGGATCTTATCGTGACCGAGGACGAGGTCATCGACTGCAGATAAAAAGAGATGTGATTATCTAAGGTGACATACAATATAACGTTAGTATGACGCTCGGCACGGATATTGCAAAAAAACTCTCTGAAGTAGTCGACACCGATATGCGGATCATGCATGTCTGCGGGACCCATGAAGCGGCGATCGCAAAATATGGGGTCAGATCGGTCCTTCCTCCGCAGATGAAGATCGTGATGGGGCCCGGGTGTCCGGTCTGTATCACGCCTCAGGGCGAGATCGATGCTGCATGTGAGCTGGCCGAGCGGGGATATATCGTCTGTACCTATGGGGATCTTCTTCGGGTACCAGGAACAAAAACATCACTCGAACATGTAGAGGGGGATGTCAGGATCGTTCAGGGCATCACCAAGGCGGTTGAGATCGCACGTCAGAATCCAACAAAAGAGGTTGTGTTCATCTCGGTCGGATTTGAGACGACCGTTCCCACCGTATCGGCAACCCTTCTGACAAACCCACCGGAGAACTTCAGTATCCTTGTTTCTCACCGGTCGGTCCCCCCTGCAATGAAATGGCTGATGGAACAGGGCGAGGCAGACCTTCACGGATTTATTCTGCCCGGACATGTCTGTGCAGTTATGGGGTACCATGAGTATGAGCAGTTCAAGGTCCCGCAGGTTGTTGCCGGATTTGAGCCGGAGGATATTCTCCTCAGCCTTCTGATGCTGGCCGAGCAGATCAATAATGGCGAGGCAAAAGTAGAGAATGCCTACCCCCGTGTGGTGACCTTCGAAGGAAACGTGAAGGCACAGAGGCTGATGAAAGATGTGTTTGTGCCGGCGGACGTTGAATGGCGCGGGTTCCCGGTCATTCCCGAATCTGGGTTAGCATTAAAGCCGGAGTTCGAGGCGTTCGATGCCCAGAAGAAGTTCGATCTGGTGTACGAAAAGGTCACGAAAAAGGACGGTTGTATCTGTGACCGGGTGCTTCGAGGTCTTGCGGATCCGTCAGACTGCAAACTGTTCGGCAAAGCCTGCACCCCGCGGATCCCGGTCGGCCCGTGTATGGTCTCCCATGAAGGGGCATGTCGCATCTGGTATCAGTATCATCAGAAGAGGTAAGGGATTTCATTCTCCCAAAAATATTTCATACATCAAATCACGTCACCCCAGATATAAATACTCCCGAGTACAATATATTAAAGCGTTCAAACCAGCGCAATATGCATCGATGGGGTAGTCAGGATATCCTGAAGGCTTCCGGAGCCTTTGACTCGGGTTCAAATCCCGACCGGTGCGTTCTTTTTATAAAATTGATTTTAAATTGTATTATTTCGTGAAGACCATCACGACATATCCGTTGCTTGCTGCAGGCGTCCGGGACTTTTCCGTAAATCCGATCATCTTCATCCGTGCCGAAAAGGAATCTGGTGTGTTTTTCCCCTCAGGATAGACGGCAGAGATCACGGTGGCCACATGACCGCTCAGATAATCGGCTTCATACTGGATAACTGAATGCTCGTATCCGACGACGTTCATCACCAAGGTTATGTTCGAGGAAAATCCCGCGTCTTTCGCAAGCTCCTGCACAGTGGTCGTGCTGACTTCAACAGATTTTACGACCACACCGTTGGATCTGACGATGCGATTATTGGTGATATCCGAGGTCACCGACATGGAGACCGTCTTTGATCCGTATCCGACCGCCTTTTGCACGAACGTGACGCCGAGATCGTTCATCTGTTTTGTCTGTTCCAAGGACGGGATCAGATAGGGATTGGGTTCAACAGAAATCTGATTCACCGGCATTGTAAGATGATCATTGATATACGCCGAGATCGCCCCGATTCCTGCCCCTAACTCGATAACGGGATGATTCGGATCCAGATCTGCATCTATGGCAGCAAAAAGTTCCGGCTCATATCCGTTTGGATCCAACAAAAGTTTCCAGATGAACATCCCGTCCACAAAGGCCGGATCGACCGAAATGAGATTTTCACGGATCATGACCTCACGGGGGGTCGGATCTATCAGACCTACACACCCGGCCGTGAGAATGGTCCCGATAACTAAAAGAGATAATATCAAAACTGAAAGGGTTTTTCTCCCAGGGGTATACATAGTAAACTTTCAGAGTGCAAGCTATTTGTAGATGTTGTTCAAACGAAAAAGAAACCGGTCAAAATTTTGAGTCACTTGTCCTTTTTCTATCCTTCACACCCTATGCTCTCCCTATATATAAGAAAAAGATCGGTCAGCACGATGTAAATAACGTAAGTATAAACATATCAATTACCAAACAATATACTGCCGTGAGAGGAGGGTTGGATGAAAACTGAGGTTCTGAAAAGCATTAAAGAAACCGAAGCAAAAAGTAAATCCACAATCACCTCAGCGCAGAGTGCCGCCGAGCAAACACTTGCAAACGCAAAACTCGAAGCTGACAGCTTGATTGCCAAGGCAACAATGATTGCCGAGGATTACAAAAAGCAGAGACTTTTAGATGCACGGAATGTAGCAACAGCAAAGCATGCCGCGATCGTTACTCAAGGGAAGGCAGATGCCGATCACCTGATTAGCGCTGGAAGCAAAAAGCTCCCACAGGCAACTTCGCTATTCGTAGAGCGGTTCAAGGAGAAACTGCATGTTTCAGCCTAGACCGATGACCCATCTGTTAATTGCCGCGAGCAAAGACCAGATGGCGTCAGTTGTGACCGAAT
>DALTVZ010000035.1 GCA_029987315.1 Methanocorpusculum sp. | reverse complement strand
TCGATAGGCAAAACCTGCGTCGATTGTATCTCGCACCGAATCTAGTACATTGAGTACTCTTGCAGACTCCTTGACATTGACATCATACTCTACAAAGTGAGGAGGTTCTCCGGTATCTGGATCAAAACGTGAGATGGTTACTTTCATAGTTTTCCCTCCAAGACTTCGATGCCTGATTTGCCTTTGACAAAGAAGGTATGTCCAAACGGCGATGTTTCGTTCGTCCAGGTCTGTTTTACATCGGTTCGTGTGTGGGCCCCTCTCGACTCCCGTCTGAGCATGGCACCTTCGATAACAAGTTGTGCGACAAGAAGCATATTTTCTGTTATCACTGCGTCGGGAAGTTCACGCGGAGATTCGATCTTCAGATGGATGTTCTGAAGTTTTTGGATCTCCCGCATAGCTACCCTAAGGTCAAGCTCGTTTCGGTAGATCCCTACATTGTTCCACATGATCGTCTTCATCAATCTTCGAACATCAGCAGACTTCTTCGAGCCATGATAATAGGATGCTAGTTTGTCTTCTGCTGCTTTGATCTGATCTGCATCGATATGCCGGGAGGTCCGTTCGGTTTTGCCTGCCGAGATCCCCGCTCTTCTTCCAAACACCTGTGTATCGGCAAGAGCATTTCCGCCAAGTCTGTTTGCGCCGTGGATTCCGCCAGTCACTTCTCCTGCTGCGTACAGATGGGACACGGTCGTCTTTGCCTCAGGTGTTATTTTTAGTCCTCCCATGAAGTGGTGGGCTGTGGGTGCGACCTCCATTGGTTCGTTTCTGATATCCACGCCGAACTGAAGGAATTGGTTGAGCATGATCGGAAGGCGTGTTTCGATATGTTCGCGCGGGAGATGACTTACATCGAGCCAGACCCCTCCATGTTCTGTTCCCCGTCCTTCAAGGACCTCTGTCGCAATTCCTCTGGCGACGACGTCCCGTGTGGATAATTCCATGCGTGCCGGATCATATTTTGTCATGAACCGTTCGCCAATCGCGTTTTTGAGGATCCCACCTTCTCCTCTGACCGCTTCGGTGATCAGGCGTCCGCGGGAGTCATACGGTGTGACCGCTCCGGTTGGATGGAACTGAACCTGTTCCATATCGATGAGTTGCGCTCCTGCGCGGTATCCTAAGGCGTATCCATCCCCGGTACCTGCGGTCGAGTTGGTCGTCGTGTCATAGATCTGTCCCGCGCCCCCTGTTGCGAGGATCACCGAATCCGCCGTGATCACTCCCAAATTTCCTTCCCGATCACAGGTGATCGCCCCGGAGACCCGGTCATCTTCTTTGAGCAGATCAAGAACAGTCACTTCGTTTTCGATTTTGACAGATGAACCCCGAAGTTTTTCGAGAAGGGTCATCACCAGTTCATGACCAGTATGATCTCCGGCAAAACAGGTTCTGGCACATCGCTGCCCGCCAAAAGGTCGCTGGGCTATCGTATCATCGGTTGCTAAATCGAAAATCGCTCCCCATGAAAACAAATCGCGGATGCGTGCGGACGCCTCTGAGGCGAGAATCTCCACAAGAGCTTCATCATTGAGAAACGCCCCACCTTTAAGTGTATCTTCGAAATGGGTCTGTACCGAATCCTTTTCATTCAATACTGCATTATACCCGCCTTCTGCCATGACGGTACACCCGCCTTTGCCGGTGATGGTTTTTGAAACAATGATCGTCTCACCAAACCTTTCTGCTTCAACGGCTGCACGGATCCCTGCGCCGCCCGAACCTATGACAAGTACATGACAGTCTAATTTGTTTTCGATGCCCATTTCGAATCCTTAGTTGTACTTATTGGAGGAGACAAGAGATAAACGCGAGGGAAAAGGACGATTATATCTCAAGAATTATCTCTCCATCTGGGGTCGTATGATATATCATCACGGTCCCGTCGGGTTCAGTGGTCGTATATCGGATGTTTCCCTTTTGGTCAGTAAACCATTTCGAGATCGTTCCATCGATGAAATGGATGGATCCTTCGGCATCGCTCCCTGTGAAAATATTTCCATCCTTATCGGTATATTGTGATGGTTCACTTGGTTGTGACACACACCCTGCTGAAATAATCAGGAGCATAAGGATCATTCCTGCTACCAATATTTTTTTCATGGAACTGTATTTGTCCGAATAATTGATATCCTTTCCTCACATCCCGCAGAGTATATCTCTAGCTAGAGCCCATAATTTACACAACTATCTAAAGATGTGATCAATAAGATGCGGCTCGTAATGAAATTCGGTGGGACTTCGGTTGGAGATGAACAAGCTATCGCCAAAGTCGTTGATCTCATCAAAAAATCCCGTGAGGAAGGTAATGAAATCGCAGTTGTCGTTTCAGCAATGACTAAGGTGACCGACCAGATCATAACGGAGGCTGAAGGGATCATCAGCTGTACAGACAAGAAAAATCTGGATACGTTCATTCGCGATCTGAGGGAACGCCATCTTAAGGCACTTCGTGTTGTAGCGCCGGATCTTTTTGATGAAGTAACAGCTCATATCGATCTAAGACTTGACCGGCTCAAAAATATCCTCATCGCCGTGAATCACCTCCGTGAGCTCACACCGCGCTCCCGTGACTACATCATCTCTTTTGGTGAAAAACTCTCTGCTCCCATCGTATCAGCGGCACTTCGTCAGGCAGGAATCCCCTCATTTCAGATAAGCGGTTGTGACGCCGGGATACTAACCGATGGTGTTCATGGCGCGGGAACAGCTTTACCGGAGAGTTATCCACGTATCATGGAAAGGATCGGTTCACATCTCGGAACTGAAGTTCCAGTCATCCAAGGTTTTGCCGGATGTTCCCACGAAGGAGCAGTGACAACTCTTGGTCGCAGCGGTTCGGATTATTCCGCAGCGATCATCGGGGCGGGGATCGAGGCTGATGATATCATCATCTGGACCGATGTAGATGGTGTTATGACAACGGACCCTCGGCTCATTCCTGAGGCTCGTGTCATAGACTCGCTTTCCTTCCTTGAGATGATGGAGATGTCGTACTTTGGTGCAAAGGTCATTCACCCGCGGGCCCTTCTTCCGGCAATGGAGAAAAATATTCCGGTTCATGTGAAAAACACCTTCAACCCAACTCATCCGGGAACTGTTGTGATCAAAGAAAGCCATGCCGATAAACGCATCGTCAAGGCTGTATCTCTGATCAAAAACAGCTGTATGATCAGTATCAGTGGGTTTGCCGCGGGGAGACCAGGGGTCGCCGGAGAGATCTTTACAACGCTTGCGGCCGCGGGGGTGAATGTAATGCTCATCAGTCAGGGATCTTCTGAGATGAACATCTCGCTTATTATCACAGATGAGCAGATAAAACCCGCAAATAAAGCACTGGCCGAGATCAAGAGCAAAGGATGCATTCGTGAGTTCTCACTTGAAAAAGATGTGAGTGTGGTCTCGGTCGTCGGTGCTGGTATGGCGGGGACCCCGGGAACTCTATTTAGGATCTTCCACGGTCTTGGCCTTGCGAAGATCAATGTGATGATGCTTTCACAAGGATCAGAGGTGAACGTTTCTTTTGTAGTGAAAGAAACAGACGGTATACGGGCAGTTCGAGCGATCCATGAGGAGTATGATCTCGATAAGGAGGAAGCATGACAAAGAAGTATTCATACAAAGAAGCCGGGGTCGATATCGATCTTGAGGCAAACGGCGTGAAAGCCCTCATCCATCAGCTCAGCTACAAACGCATCGGTGAGCACGGGATGGTCGGTGGGGTCGGTCACTTTGCCGGTATGATCGATTTCGGCAACAAGGTCTTATCTCTCTGTACTGACGGTGTTGGGACGAAGATGCGGATCGCTGACGATCTACAGAACTGGACGACGGTCGGTATCGACTGTATGGCAATGAATGTGAACGACATGTATGTGATGAACATCGAGCCGATCGCTTTTGTTGATTACATCGCCACCGAGGGTATCGATACCGCTCAGATGATCCAGATCGGCATCGGTCTCAATGAGGGCGCTCGTCTTTCCAATCTCAATATTGTCGGAGGCGAAACTGCCACTCTCAAAGGGATGATCAACGGACTTGATCTTGCAGGTACCTGTCTTGGTGTTCAGGACAAGGACAAAGTCGTTACCGGCGAAAAAGTAGCCCCAGGTGACATCATCATCGGGGTTGCAAGCACCGGCGTTCACTCAAACGGCTACACGCTCGCGCGAAAGGTCGCCGAAGAAAACGGCGGCTATGCAACCGTTCTCCCGTCCGGCAGGACCGTTGGCGAGGCTTTACTTACTCCAACGAGGATCTATTCCGAGGTCCTTGATGTCTGCAGCAAAGCCGTTGTCCACGGAATGTGCCATGTGACCGGGGGAGGCCTGTTGAATTTCCTTCGGATCTCCAACTATGGTTTTGCCATCGAAGATCCACTTCCG
>DALTVZ010000034.1 GCA_029987315.1 Methanocorpusculum sp. | reverse complement strand
AATTCCGGCTTGGGCGTTTCGCTTTTAGAAACTGTTTTTGTGTTATATTTCCGATCGGATGATAAAAAAGATAATGGCTGATTTCACTGACGCATGCTTTTTGCGTTCATCCATCTTACACGGATCTTGAGCTCATCTTCAGGAGCCGGTCCGGCTGCCAAAGCATCCGAATACATAGAGTATGCCTCGGCAAAGTCTTTCAGTTGTTCAAAGATGATCCCTTTGAAGAACAGTACGAGCGCCCGGTTGTTTGGTCCGGCCAAAAGACAGGCGTCATAATATCTGAGTGCGTCGTAGAGAAGTCCCTCTCCACGAAGATTGTTTCCCCTCTCGAATAATTCTTCCGCCGTTCCTGAGGGTTTTCGCCAGTTACCAGATCTGTATACCTCGGCCGCATATGGTGGAGCAAAGGCTTTTCCCGACTCTTTTGCGATATGGACTTTCGAAAGCCAGATCTGGGTCAGCATTGTATCGTCATGCAGAAAACACCACTCCTCCGCACGGTATAGACAGTTTCCAGCCTCCTTGTATTTTTTCAGCTGGGCATATGCCTGAGCACGTACTACCAGAGATGCCGCATCGGCTTTGGTGATTTCGTCCGCCTCGTCCACCGTGAGCAGTGCCTCTTCAGGTTTTTCCGCATATAAAAGAGCCTCGGCTTTGAGAACGAGTAGCATTGAAGTGAATTCTGCAAGCTGCTTCTCATCTATTATCGTGTTATCCCACACGGGCAGATATGTGATGGACTCATCCATGCATTCTGCACATTCCTCATATCGACCTAGTGCCTTGAGGATCGATGCCTTTCCGACGTACGTCAGCGGATCAGCTGGATTTTTCTCGATCGCCTCATCATATTTTTCGAGTGCCTCTAGAAACTTTCCGGAAAGAGCCAGTTCCTCTGCGTCTTCGATAAGATCAGACAACTTCCTTACCATCCCGGTGAACTTTCACTCGCCCATCCTTTACCGATAAGGTGAACCCATGTTCATAGAGCCACTCGCGTGCATTTCCATGCCCGTGGATCATTAGCTCTACCAGATCCGCCGGCTCATCCACATCAGTCGACATCCGCATGGAGTCGATGATCTCGACGGTGAGTTCAAGTTCCTCTGCGATCTGGAGGTGCCGCCTGAACGAAAAACCATAATACTCAACACGGAAGTTTTCGGGCTTCTTGACAAATATCACATTTGTTCCGCCGCCAAGTCCCGGAACAATGGCCATATCCGCCTTCGTGGAGATGACCCGCTGAAGACTTCCTGGTGTCACCATTGGTAGATCCGACATGATGATCAGAGCTGGGCAGTGGAATTGTGGGAGGGCCCAGTTGATCGCCTCGTTGAGTCCCTCCTTTCGTATCGCCACTAGTGCGTTTAGGCATTCATACTTGGATGTACAGAGGAGCGTTGCACTGCATCCTGTTCGTTTGACTGCACGGATAACGTCTTCCAGCATTATTCTTGCAAACTCCTCGCGTTCCTCCAGGGTCAAAATAGATGAAAGCCGGGTCTTCGGGTTGACTGGTTTGAACGGGATCAGGGCATGGAAGTACATAGTTACTACTATCTGGGGTTTTTCGATAATAGATACTTTTCTCCTTAGCGGTGTATCATCTGGAATACTTTGACGATATCCTTGGAAGGTGCCACATCATGGACCCGCAGAATGTCCGCACCTCCCTCAAGCAGGGCATAGAGAACACCAAGTGATCCATACAGGCGTTCATGCGGCGGCTTATTCAGACAGTCTCCAATGAAAGTTTTGCGGGATGCTGCGGCAAGAAGCGGGAATCCGTAGACCTTTAGTTCTGAAAATCTGCGGCAGAGCTCCCAGTCCGCTTCACTCGATCGTTCTGCGACCCACTTCCCGATACCCGGGTCCAGAATCAGTTGGTCGATATTATACCGTTCTGCTCTATTGATGATCTCTTTTAGGGCCATATGGGTGGAGGTGATATCGGTCGGATCTCCGGGACGTTTGCGCGTTGTCATGGCAATCACTGGAAGACCACTGTCCGCCGCTATTTTTGCGTATCGTTCATTCGACAGTCCGCTGATATCATTAATCGCAGCTATCTCATATCTGAGTGCGGCTTCAAGAACCTCGGGATACATAGTATCAAGAGAAAAAACTGCCCCTGAGAGATCCAAAGTTCTCAATGCACGAACGATCCGATCTTTCTCCTCGGCAACAGATATTGGCGGTGCGATAAGTGCTGTGCTCCGAGCTCCGATGTCAATGATATCGGCACCTTCCCGGAGCATTTCTTCGATGCGGGTCGCTACCTGTTCGCGGGGTGTGAACGAGTCAGAAAAAAAGGACTCCGGACTGATATTGAGGACCCCCATTAATCTGGGTGGGTGAACGCCCCCAATACCGATCCCTTTGATGCTGACTTCCATTATAAGTTCCGGATCTCCGGATACAGTGGGTATTTCAGACAGAATGTTGTCACTTCAGCTTTGACTCCGGAGATGATCTTCTCATCGCCGATGTGGTCCAGGACCTTGGCGATCCAGTCGCCTATCTGTTTACACTGCTCCTCTTTCATTCCGCGGGTGGTAATGGTCGGCGTTCCGATTCGGATACCAGAGGTCTCGAAGGGGGAGAGCGCCTGCCGCGGGATCGTGTTCTTGTTGACGGTGATCCCGGCTTTTCCGAGAGCCACCTCTGCTTCCTGACCGGATATGTTGTGGTCAGAAAGATCGAGGAGACAGAGATGGTTGTCGGTTCCGCCGGAGACGAGCCGGAAGTTGTTGTCCTCCATGGTCGCGGCGAGCACTTTACAGTTTTTCACGACCTGTTTTGCATACTCTTTGTAGTCTTCCGTGAGTGCCTCACGGAAACAAACGGCTTTTGCGGCGATTACGTGCATAAGGGGCCCGCCCTGCATACCGGGGAAGACTGCTTTGTCAATCGAGTTTGCATACTCTTTGTTGCACATGATCACTCCGCCGCGTGGTCCTCGAAGGGTCTTGTGGGTCGTTGATGTGGTATAGGTGGTGACGCCGACCGGAGAGTTGTGCAGTCCGGTGCAGCAAAGGCCGGATATGTGGGCAATATCGGCCATCGATCGGGCTCCGACATCCTCTGCGATCTCCGCGAATGCCTTGAAGTCTATCTCACGGGGATATGCTGAAGCTCCGCAGATGAGAAGATCCGGTCTGTTTTTTCGTGCGAGCTCCTCGATCACACCATAATCGAGAGTTTCCGTGTCAAAGTCGACACCGTAAAATGAGATGTCGAAGCATTTGCCCGACATATTTGCCGGATCACCATGGGACAGGTGACCGCCATCATTTAGACTCTGGCTCATGATTTTATCGCCCGGCTTCAGGCATGAGAGGTATACCGCTTCATTTGCCTGGCTGCCGGAGTGCGGCTGGACGTTGGCGTGTTGTGCGCCGAATAGTTTGCAGAGCCTGTTGCGTGCCAGATTTTCGATCTGGTCATGGAACTCACATCCTCCATAGTAACGCTTCCCCGGGTAACCTTCTGCATATTTATTGGTCAGAATAGTACCCATTGCCTCCATCACTTCACGTGCTACAACATTCTCTGAAGCGATAAGTTCAAGCCCTTCAACCTGTCGCTTGTGTTCTTTGTTGATCAGTTCGAAAATTTCCGGGTCAAATAGTGCCAGGGACGACATATAATCTAAATGTTGTTAATGTAACGTGATAAAGGCGCCTACTGTCTACCCAAGACATCGGCGGCGAGCCTTATCATAGAGTACATGCCATCCGGCGTTGGGTGAACTTCCAACATCGGGGAGAACTCATGGACTGTCACTCCTTTGCGTATAAGGTATCCAAGATAGATTCCAACAGTGCTGGTGGAGGGTGCAGATGTGGCAAAACCACATATCTGCCCGTCTTTCTTTGATACCGTGAGATGCATCGAGCCGACTGATCAGTCCGCTACATGCCAGAATGATCCGGGTCCGGCTATGTTGGGAGAGGAGAAGGTTACACCATCAATACCTTTTTTCGATGGGCATATAGTATAATCCAGTCCAAGTACGATTGTGAATGGGATCTGAGAAAGATCAACGTTTCGTGGGTGACCTAGTATCGAATCAGCCGCCGCAAAGCCCTGAAGACGGGCAACTGGAGTGAAGTATGGCGCCCCGGTCACGTCCCCTGCCGCATAGATTCCCGGGATCGATGTCTCCATCTTTTCATCCACTTTGATCGAACCGTCTGGGTTTTTGGTCATGCCGGTTAAAAATGAGGTTTCGGCTTTCATGCCTGTCGCAAATAAAACCGCATCAAAGGGAATATCTTCTCCGTTTATTCTGACTCCCTCGACACGATCCTTTCCGATGATATGCTCGATATTTCCATATAGGATTGTGACATTCGAAAGATCTCGGTGTACTGCCTTCATCATCGCTTCTGGCAGGACTGGCAGTAGAACACTTCTGCAGATGATGGTCACATCACATCCAAATGCTGCATAGATGTAGGCGAATTCGACCGCAGAGATACCGCCTCCGATAACGCCGAGCCTTTTTGGGAGCTCCGGCATTGTTCGAATCGTTTTAGCCGTGTAAGTTCCGGAAAGATCGTTTCCCGTGATGTCTGGAACATGAATTCCGGAACCAGCGGCGATGATGATATTCTCTGCTTCGCGAGGCTGATTGTTCACGAACAGCTTTCCATCTCTAATTTCTGCCTCGGCTCCATACTCTATTACGACCCCTGCTGCTTTTGTTTCCCGTTCGAGGATGATCTCCAGTTTCCGTTGGATTCCTTCGAGTTTCTGGATAACATCTGGATATCTGACGACCGCGCCACCATCAATGATCCCGGATTTTTTTAAAAAAGCTATGGTATTGATGCTGCGGGCAACGTCGTTCAACCCGCAGATAAGCATGCACCCGTCATGGATGCATGTCCCGCCGATCACCTTCCTCTCTAGGAGCGTGACCTGTTTTCCAGCTCCGGCGAGGCGGAGCGAAGCCATCCTCCCGGCAGGTCCTCCGCCGATAACGTAGATCATCTCAGAACACTTCGCAGCCTTCATCGGATGGAAGGCTAAGTATCTCACCTGAGAATGCGTTCACTTCCACAATGTCCTTCTTTCCTCTGACCTGCCATATCGGTACATACACCTTCTTGAAGGTCAGTTCGATGTTGTCATCACTTGGTCGGAAGTCCTTCTCTTCCGCAAAGATCGCATCTCCCGCGGTGGTCTTGATCCTGACCCGGCGGGTGAGTTTTTTGATCAATTCACTTCTGATCCGTTCTTTTACTTGATCCAGATTGATGACGGGTGTCATGACCTCTGCATCATGAGGAAGCTCGCCCTCTTGCGGTACGACATCCCCGAACTGTCCTGGCAAATCATTGATCGCATTGATCCAGCCCGATCCCTCATCGTCAAAGGAGACACTTTTTCCTTTGTAGGTCGCCTCTCCACAGCTTTTAAAGTGGTAATACCAATAAGGGATCATGCGCAGAATGGTTGTCCCCTGCTGGCGGGCAACACGAGCGGCATCTTGTCCGGATACCCTGACAGGGAGAACAAGATCATATCCAATCGGCATTTGTCTGGCTCCTATATTTGTTGTGTAGGCATAGCTGAGCGCTCCTTCAATGTCGAATGGGGTGCTCCAAATACGTGCGGCAGCCGCATCTCCTATGTTTTTAATGAGCTTCTCCCTTGTCCAGAGATCAGACTCCTTAGGCTGGAAATAAGAGTTCCCAGTGAAAACGATCTTATCGCAACGGACTTTCGTTCCGCTAAGGTTGATCGTGTAGGGGGTCATGTCAAAGCGCTGAAGGAGATTTGTGTCATCGGAACACATGACCAGGATGCATTTCGCATCCCGTACTGCCGAGAGATTGAATGGTCCCTCCTCAATCTCACAGTTATATTCGGCGGTTTCGAGGACGCGCCGTATCTCGGTCACCGCGTGTGTGTGAATTAGTTCACCCATAATTAATTAGTATAGGTTCTCCAGTATCATTAAATCCGTTGTCTCGGTTCGGTGCTCCCCGCTGATTTAATGAAAGAGCCGGTTCGCTGCAGGTGTCCTTTTGTGTCCAGAGCATTTGATAAGTTCAAGTACCCTTTTTTCTATCTCGTTTTTGGCTATCCCGCCGCTCTGTTCAAGCGCGATCAGCGCTGTATCCAACTCGGTATAACTCATTCCTAACTCGCCTTCATCGCTCTGCCCCTCCCAGAACCCCGCGCTAGGGGATTTTTTGATGATCGATTCGGGGATCTCAAGTTCTTTTGCGAGAAGATACACATCCTTTTTCCAGAGATGGAGCAACGGCTGGATGTCTGCCGCAAAATCTCCCCACTTCGTTGAGTATCCAATCATATACTCGGTTTTATTTGATGTGCCGCAGACGAGATAGCCACGGGCCGCGGCGATATTATATAATGTGGTCATTCTGAGGCGTGCTGCCATATTTCCTCTGAGAATCGGGGAGTCGGTGATGTGAGGTGCTGCAAGTAGGGCTGCTCTGACCTCTTCCAAGGGCACGGTGATCAACTCCATTCCTAGGCTGCGACAGAGTTCTTCTGCATCCTCATGGTCTCCGGGATCGTTGGAGGAAACAGGCATATTCACTCCAAGCACCCGTTCTGGAGAGAGGGCTTTACAGCAGAGTGAACAGGCGACCGCCGAGTCGATACCTCCGGAGATGCCGATCACCATTCCAAGGGCTTTAGCTCCCCAGATGGTATTTCTGATGAGATCTTTTATCTTTACGATCTCGCATCCGATACATTCGCAGGTTGTTTCGGTCATTTATCCTCCGATTTTAATACATCCAAGAGATTTTTCAGCGCATAGTGTGTTCCCGGGTGATCTCTGGTGAATCCTTGGAAAAACTCAGCAACGTCTCCGTGGATCTCAAATCCGTGTCCGATGTATCCATGCCGTTGTGCGTACCAAAACACCTCTTTTGCCGGTATCACCGAGAAGGGGGCGATTTTTCCCTTTTTGGAGATGAGCAGACTGTCCTGTGTCCCGGCACAGACCGAGTCCAAAACATGGAGTGCCGTGTCGTCAAGCGTAGTTGGTTCAAGGATTAGTGTAGCTTCCTCTGATCTTTTCACAAAGAGTAGATCGGTCCTTCTTGAAAGAAGGTCTGCCAGAAATATCCTCAAGGCAAAACTGCGAAATGTTTTGTCCTCTCCGACAAAGAGTTGTGTGCCTGAGGGCAATCCTCCTTTGTGTCGAATCTCTTTTTTGGCTTTTGCGGCTATGTCGGCGGTGGCATGGAGTTCGCAAAGAGAGAGACCTGAGTAAGGTTGGGTCATGATCGCCTCTTTACTACACCTGCTGCATTTCATACAAGAAGTATGGGGTCTTCAAAGATATGGATATTCCCGCGGATCATCCGGTTTGGGAACATAAATATTATTTAAAAAAAAGTTTTTTTTCAGAGTTTACGGCAGACTGTCAGGTATCCCGTATGGGAGACACGTGTCGACGGTCTCGTCCCTCGTTTGCTTCGTGTGAGTTCCCGCTCCATACACTCAAACGTCAGAACTGACTCTTCGTCGAACAGTTCCCGCGCTGTGTCCATCACGCAGAAGGTCTGTTCGAGAAATGGTGTATAGGTCGCAAAGTAACCACCTGTTTTCAAAAGCGAGTATGCATGCCGGACGTGTTCCGGTTGGATCTGCATATCCAGATGGACGATGTCGTATGGTCCGTCTGCAACCTCCAGAACATCACAGGCCCGGCACTCAACATTGTCTAGGCCCGCATCCCGGATGTTTCCTTCTGCAATCTTGGAGAACTCAGGTCTTGCCTCGCAGGTGACGACTGTCCCGGCGCATCCGCCAAAGAAAATTGTCGCGATTCCAGACCCAGTTCCTGCATCCAGCACACGGTCGCGCCTGCACATACCCGTATATGCCATTACCATGCCGATGTCCTTTGGCATCATAGGGGCCCCGGTTCGTTTCCCGTGTGAGAAAAAGTCAGTTGCCTTTGGTAGAAGAACCGTGAACGGTTTTCCAAGATGTGTCAAAACCGAATCGCCGCTTTCCAGTTCGGCGGCCTCCCTCAAATCAATCATGCCAAGGTCCGTAGAGAGTTTTCCCTCGCCGGCTTTGACATAATACTCGCGTCCGTGTCCGCGGATGATGACTCTGTTTGGTCCGATCATACAGCGGTCAATTTCAAAATTGCCTCAGCAATATCCCCTTTACACTCAGTAAGAGCGGCACGCGCGGCTTCTGGAGATACTGAGGTCTGTCCCGCAACGAGCTCCACATCCGACTCAGGGATCTCGATTGCTCCTTCTTCGAAGTGAACATCGCCGGTCAGCTGATACGAGGTCTGACCCTGCATGGTGATGCCGACGACCTCGGCATTCAGAAAGACATAATTTCCGGACGCTGTGTACACCACAACTTTCGAGACATCTGCGATCTCGTCCATCTTCATGCCCATCTTCTTCATCGCTGCTTTCATCTGTTTTGGATTCACTCCTGGCATCATTTTTTGTTCCTTCCTTGTCTAACTTTTACTGCTGTTCCGTAATTAAATCCAATCATTTCGCTTCCGGAAAGCACAGCCATACCGGTTGCAATAAGATTGTCTGATTCATCGACGACAAATACCTCATCTTCTGCATGAATATTCGGATCACTCGATATTACGTGTTTTGCCATCGCATTTTTGCCGTCGGCAACAAATGGGACTGCATCTTCCATGATCACGACCCGATTTGACGGCGCCGGTAGAAATGTATGCAGAGCCTGTGCTCCGATATAGCCGAGCGTGAATCGCCCATCGTTTGCTCGGACGGTGACCAATCGGTCCTTTGCGAGGTTCACGTATCGTACTCGCTTTGTGGTAGAGTATGAGAACGTGACCAAATCTGGAAACAAGGCTTCTCCTGCCCCTCGTCCGAACTGGAAGTCAGCGATCCTTCGGACCCTCTGCAAACTGCCTTTCGACAAGTTCGTTAACTCTTCTGATGAAATCATGCTCGCATCCTTTGGGAATATATGCGCCGGCTGCAATATTATGCCCTCCGCCTGCACCCCCAATCTCAGAGGTCGCTTTGACCAGGACCTCCTGTAGGTCGACCCCTCTGCGCAGGACCTTTTCATATGTCCGCATCGAGACTTTGATGAGATCAGGTTCGTCGGTAACACTGCACATTACGAGGATCGGTTTGTCGGTGTTAAGTTTTGACAGGGCCATGCCCGCCCCGATACCGGCGATCGTATCTGGGTATTTATCACCGGTATGGATGGACTGGATCGATCCTAGATCATCCACTCCTTTTTCAGTGATATACTCGCAGAGTTCCCGGATGATGGACCGGTGATGTTTGAGCATATGCTCGGCCTCCCGGTATTTTTGCCCCCGGTCGCCGAAACAGACCGCTTCGCCGATTTTAGGCTTGGTCCACCGGCCGCAGGCATTCAGCATAGTTGCATACTCTGAAGCATTTCGAAGGGGTGTCTTTTCCATCTCCTTCGGGAAGAAGTAATGCTCAGCAAACAGCCCATCCGTCGACTCTCCGTTTGCGATAACTTGCTCCGCGAGCGTGCTTGCAAGTGTCCGCATCTCTTCAACGCTCAGCTCTTCCCAGATCCGCTGATCGGAAGGAGACTGGTAGATCCCGGCCCTGCAAAGTAGAGCGGCAGCTTCGGCTGGTTTTCCGGATATCCCTGGTATTCCGGGATCATCGGCGTTTGAAAGGCAGATATGTAGCGGTCTAGTTGAAAGGCCGTAACAGTTTATTCCGCGGCTGATCTTCACCTGACCGCAGTCGACCCCGTCCTCCGCGATCCACCTAGCAACTCCAACCAGTCCGCGATTTTCCCTCGCCATCATATCTCCAACGTTTCCCACCACTGAAAGTTTTGCCAAATCAGTGTTCGCCGCATCGAGTTTTCTCGCAACGAGATAGGCAATACCTGCCGCGCTGCATTTTCCGTAATCCTCCCCATAAAACTGGGTGTTGACCTGAAAGTATTCGGTTCCGCCGGGGGCTGGCTGGCTTATATGATGGTCAAGGATGAGGACACTTTCAGCCTGAATCCCCGCTTCTTCAAGCAAATTTTGCTGACCTCCACCTAGGTCGGTAAATATTTTGAGGGTATCGTCATCCGGGACATGCTTCATGGTCATCGGCTCGAGTTGGCGTACGAATACAGGTTTTATTGGGATCCCTAGTCGTGATATTGCCATTGAGATGATAGCTTCGCTCGTGATCCCGTCTGCGTCTATATGCGAGATGAGTGTGGCGGAGTCCGCGTCTTGAATTATCTTTGCGGCCCGGCTGACATCTTCAACGAATCCCATTCTTATCACGTGAGTCGTGCATGGGGAAAAATCATTACCCATGCCGACCCACACTAACATATATGCGGGATCTGGTTCAGTTTGGTCTTTTTGGTGTTGTTTCAGCAGAGACTATGCGTGTCGTTGATAAAAACGCCGATGGTCACGGTGTCTTTGCGGCTCAGCGCATGGAGAGTGCCGGCTGCGTCCTTGCAGCTGCGGTTCGATCCGAAGATCCAGCTTCCGTGTCTATTTTTTGCGGAACAGGAAACAACGGAGGGGATGGTTTTGTTTGCGCTCGTCATCTTGCAAAGGAATATGCAGTGAAAGTGATAATCGCTGGAAGCCCGAAGACACCCGAGAACCGGGCAGCATTTTCCGCATTGGCCAGCTGTCCGGTGGAAATCATCACCTCCTGGTCCCATGGGGATTTCTCAACCGATGTCATCGTGGATTCCTTGCTTGGTACCGGTGCTTCCCTACCGCTTCGGGAACCTTATGCATCTCTCGTGGATGTGATAAATGCGGCAAAGGGCCATGTCCTCGCCTGTGATATGCCGACTCCGGGAGTACGGGCCGATCGAGTGATTGCTTTCCATCTGGCAAAGACCGAAGGGGCTGAGGTATACAGTATTGGTATCCCATTTTCAGCCGAGATATTCTGTGGAATGGGTGATCTTCTTTCAGTTCCGAAAAAACCGTCTGGCGCGCACAAGGGATGGGCAGGTAATGTGCTGGTGATCGGCGGCGGGCCATATCAGGGTGCACCGTTTCTGGCAGGGTGCGCCGCCCTTCGTTCGGGTGCCGATTTAGTTCGGGTGGCGGCTCCGGTCGACGGGTTCATGCCCGACCTGATCATTGAGAGACTGCCGGGCAGTAAAGTGGGCAAAGAGCATCTGGACCGTCTTCTCTTCCTCGCAAAAAATGCAGATGTGGTGATCGCCGGCCCGGGTCTAGGGGCCGATCCGGAAAGCCTTGAAGTAGCTTCGCAGATCGTCTCCGCTGCAAAACGCGCGGTGGTGGATGCGGATCTTCTAAGAAATCCTCTGCCGAGAGCACAGGAACAGACAATATACACCCCGCACGCAGGCGAATTTGCCCGTGTTTTCTGCCCGTTCCCGGAAAAACTCTCTGAACGGGCGATCATCGTCCGGGAAGCGGCAAAACGTGTCGGCGGGACAATTATCCTGAAAGGCGAGATTGATATTATCTCAGATGGTTCTCGAGTGAAGTTCAATCGGTCGGGTGTTCGCGGAATGACCACGGGCGGTACTGGAGATGTTCTCGCAGGAGTGTGCGGCGGACTTCTTGCACGGATGGATGCCTTTCAGGCGGCATGTGCGGCTGTATATGCCACAGGAAAAGCTGGAGAACTTTCTGATGAAGACACGGGAGATGGTTTAATCGCAAGCGATTTACTCAAGCACCTTGCATATATTCTGTATAAGGAGATTTGAAATGCCGATTTTTACTCATCTGAATGAAAATAATGAAGTTCACATGGTCGATGTGACATCAAAGCCCGATGTTTCCCGTGAAGCTATCGCAAAGGGGAGGATCTATCTGCGGCCCGAAACTCTTGCAGCAATTGCTGATGGAAAAGCTGTGAAGGGAAACGTTCTTGCAACGGCCCAAGTTGCCGGAACGCTTGCAGTAAAACAGACATGGGCCCTGATCCCGATGTGCCACCCACTCCCTGTTGGCGGTGTGACCATCTGGTTTGAACAGACTAACGAGTACATCGAAGCGTTCTGCCGGGTGAAGACCTATGGGAAAACGGGTATCGAGATGGAAGCTCTGACCGGAGTTTCCCTAGTGCTCTTAACGATCTGGGACATGGTCAAGTCTGCGGAGAAGGATGAGGCAGGTCAGTATCCTGTCACTCGCATCGAAGCGATCCATGTCGTGGAAAAAATCAAGGGTAGCCCTGAGCGATTGCCTTCTGAACCATCACGGATTATTTATACAACATAGCCCCTATAATATACAGTTTACAGCTAGCCGTATCCAGATACGGTCTGTATATCACAGGAATGTAGCCTAGATGGCTGAACCTGAGGTGAAACCAACATATGTCGAAATCAATGTATGGATATGTCCGTGACGCGTGGAAGAAGCCCGCAGAGTCCGGAGTAAAGAGACTCCTCTGGGAGAGAATGCAGACTTGGCGCCGTCAGGGTGCCGTTGTCCGGCTTGAGCGCCCGACCCGTATCGACAGAGCACGGGAACTCGGATATAAAGCAAAGCAGGGTATCATCGTTGTTCGTGCATCCATCCGCCGCGGTGGCCGCAGAAAATCGAGATACATTCGTGGACGCAGAACCAACCGTATGGGGATGCGCAAAGCAACCCCCGGCAAGAACCTGCAGTCTATCGCAGAAGAGCGCGCTGGAACCCGCTACCCGAACATGGAAGTGTTAAACTCCTACTGGGTCGGTCAGGACGGAAAGAGCAAATACTACGAGATCATCCTCGTTGACAGAAACAGCCCATCTGTTCTCGCCGACAAGAATCTTGCATGGGTCGGAACCACCCGTGGACGTGTGTACCGTGGAAAGACCTCCTCGGGAAGAAAGGGACGTGGACTCCACAACCGTGGAACCGGAACTGAAAAGTGCCGGCCCAGCCTTGGCTCCCACAAGAATCTGGGTAAATAACCCTGTTCTCATTTTTTTTCACATTATGACAACAGACGCATGCGTGTATGCGAATGAATCATCACACACAACGCTTCGTCGATTTGCTTTGACCGCCGCTTCCTGCGGATTTTCCCGTATCATCGCCTGTGATCCAGTTGAGGATATCTCCGAGTATGCCGGCGTTTCTATACTGAAAGGTAGATTGATTGGTAAATTGAATGGAAAGGCATTCTTTGATGCGGTAAAAAAGATCCCTGCCGGTACCGTTGTGTTCGTGCAGGTTGGTGAGAACAGTTTCAATCGCACGGCGATCACGACCAAAGGTGTACATCTTCTGACCGGTATTGCAGATATCCCCAAAGGCGGCTTCGATCATATCGTTGCAAAGATGGCGGCACAGCATAACACTGGGGTCGTTTTGGATCTCTCCCGAGTTATCGACCTGAAGACCCGGCGAACAGCCATGTCCCGTTATGCCGAGGTCCTTGCATTCCATCGTAAGTATCAGTTCCCGCTTCTTATCGCAAGCGGGGCCTCTGAATGTCTCGGTCAGAAAAACATCACGGAGATCGCGGCTCTTGCCGCGCTTTTCGGCATGACACGATTAGAGGTCGACACATCCCTGAACTCTATTGACAGTATCCTTTATCCGAAAAAAACAGTCGAGATCGTGGAGGCAGGACAATGAGTGTTCTTCCGCCAACGCTTCGCGAAAACTGGCGTTATGTCCTCTTTCGGGTCATCACCGAGGTGGACCCGACCCAAAAGGAGATTTATCGAGTCTTGGCTGACTCGGTCACCTCACTTTTTGGTGACGTCGGAGCTGCAAAAATGCACCCCGCGGTTGTCTGGTCCGAAGGAGAGTATGCTATCGCCAGGTGTTCTCGCGGATACGAAGAGTCTCTCATTGCCGCACTATCGGTGATAACTAAGATCTGCGGTGAACAGGCGGCGTTTCGGTCTATCGCCACCTCGGGCACGATTCTTTCACTGAAAAAGAAGGTCGTCCCCGAGATTCCTGATGATACTACGCATCCGGGGTGTCTGTGTACAGGTAAGAAGGTTGATAATCTTTCAAAAGAGAATGGGCATAGATATCTAACTAGAGATGATATAATTAAGGAGTAAAAATGCAGCCACAACAATATCAAATGGGTGGATATGATCGTGCCATCACGATGTTCTCGCCCGATGGACGTCTGTATCAGGTCGAATACGCCCGTGAGGCGGTCAAACGGGGGACGACTGCGGTCGGGATCAAATGCAAGACAGGAGTTGTACTTCTCGTTGATAAACGGGTGAACTCTCGTCTTCTGGAACCCTCCTCAATCGAAAAGATCTTCCGAATCGATGAACACATCGCTGTCGCATCTTCGGGTCTTGTCGGTGATGCACGGATTCTTGTTGATCGTGCCCGGGTCGAGTCCCAGATCAATAGAGTCAGCTACGGCGAACCGATCGACGTGGAGACACTTGCAAAGAAACTCTGCGATCACATGCAGAGTTATACTCTGTTTGGTGGAGCACGTCCCTACGGTACTGCCCTTCTTATTGCCGGGGCTGAGTCTTCCCCAAGCGGACCTAAGTATCATCTCTTCGAGACCGATCCGTCAGGTACCCTTCTGGAGTATTCTGCCACCGGTATCGGTATTGGCAGACCCGCCGTCATAAAACTCTTCGAGCAGGAATACAAAGAGAGTCTCTCGGCTGAAGAGGCCGTCCAGCTCGGCATGAAAGCCCTGCATACCGCCACCGAAGGGAAGTTCGATATGAACACCGTCGAGATCGGTATCGCCGGTGAGTATTCAAAAAAGCACACCTCCAAAAAGGAGAGCGAGAGCCCGAACGGAACAAAAATATCGACCCTCTCATTCAGGAAGCTGAATGCAGATGAATTAAAGGCAGCTGTTGCCAAATTTTCCAAGACAACTCCTGCGAAAAAGGAGTGAGTTTGTCACATGATTTCCCTTGATGATTCAGTAACTGCCCGTCTGGAAACACACGGGCTGAAATTTGAGTTGTTGGTCGATCCCGAACTTGCCGATAAGATGCGGCACGGAGCAGATCTCGACATCGAAGATATTGTTGCAGCAATGTATGTATATGAGAACGCTTCGCGCGGAGATAAGTCCCCTGACGAAGATCTGCTGAAAGTGTTCAAGACCACCGATTTTTCGGAGATCGCAAAACATATCATTCTGAAAGGCGAAATCCATCTGACGACTGAGCAACGGCGTCATCTGATAGAGGAAAAACGCAGACGCGTTATCTCCTTCATCGCACGAAATGCTGTGAATCCGCAGACCGGCCTCCCCCATCCGCTCATGCGGATCGAGATGGCTCTCGAACAGATCAGAATAAATTACGATCCATTCAAGTCGGTGGACGATCTGGTGAAAGAGACCGTAAAAGCACTGCGTCCTATCCTTCCGATCAGGTTTGAAGAACGGCGTATCGCTGCCAAGTTCCCGATGGACTTTGCGGCAAAAGCGTATGCGTCCATCTCCAGCGCGTCCTATGTCACCATGGACAAAAATGAGTGGCAAAGTGATGGATCCTGGATATGTGTCGTGACGATTCCGGCCGGCATGCAGGAAGAATTTTTCAATTTGGCAAACGCTGCGGCGAAAGGTGACGCTGAACTCAAGATACTTGAGTAACGCATACTATTAAAACAACTAAGGACGAATATTACTAGATATTTCTGGAGTAATAAAAATGGCATCTAAGAGTAAACATGTTGCAAAAGGACGCGTAACCGGTAGTACCGGGCGCTATGGTCCGAGATACGGTCGTTTTTGCCGTAAAATAGTTAATGAGAGTGAAAAGATCTCCCGCGCGAAGCACCTGTGCCCAATGTGCGATACCATAGCTGTAAAGCGTATCGGTACTGGCATATGGGAATGCAAAAAATGCGGATACAAATATGCAGGCGGCGCATATGTCCCGCAGACCCCTGGCCTTAAGGTCGTTCTTCGTGCCATCGAGACCAAAGGAGTATAACCCAATGGTTGCTTATAAGTGTGCCCGTTGTAAACAGTTGGTCGACATCGGCACGAATATCCGTTGTCCCTACTGCGGCCACCGTATTCTTTTCAAAGCCCGCGGAGCTGGCACGAGAGAACTTAAAGCCAGATGACTATTGTAACTTCATCGCGCAAACCAGCTGCAGAGGTCCGCAAACTGGCAAAGGAGATTGCCTTTGCTCTGGACTTCCCGTTCGTCCAGCGTGGGAAATCAGGTATTCATGATATAGGGGGGGATGACCCCCGCGTTATTTTTCTGTCGGGCTCGAAACGGCAAGGTCCGGTGCTTGATCTGATGGTAAATGGCTCCTTGGTTTTCTCTATGCTGATAACCAAGGTGATCGAATCCGAACGTACTGGATTGTTTACCAAAGGTTTTATGACCCGGGAAAAGGAGTTGTTCGATCATCTGTCACCGCATGTCCCCATCACTTATGATGAGACCGCCGACGGACCGATCGTTTTTTGCGGCACCCAGAAAAGACAGTATGTCCTGCAGGTCATGGTATGAACCATACTGCAAGCTTTGTTTTTAAAACCCCATTTGCAGCAAAACTGTATGAAGTTCTAGTCCCGGAAATCGCCAGTGATCCCGGGGAAAAATCCAACACGCGGCTCATCCGCGATGACTCTTCCGTGTCTCTCCTTGTGGAAGCGGAGGATGCAGCGTCCCTTCGGGCATCCCTCAATATGTGGTTGCGGTTGGTCAATGTATCCCATGAAGTATTGGAGTTGTAAAAAATGACAGCACCCCAGCAGACGGCGGGTATCCCGCCCCAGATCCAGCAGCAGCTTGGAATGTTCCAACAGATCCAGCAGCAGCTTCAACAGGTATCGTCCCAGAAAATGCAGTATGAGATGACGCTCCGTGAAACGAAGCGTGCCCTTGAGGAGGTCGAGTCCACTCCTGATGAAGCAGTGATCTTCTCAGCAGTAGGTTCCATTCTCATTCAAAAACAGAAGGTCACCGTAAAAACGGAACTTGAGGAGAAGATCGATTCCCTTGAACTTCGCATCAATTCGATGGATAAGCAGGAAAAGGCTATGACCACAAAAGCGACCCAGCTCCAGAAGCAGATTCAGGAAGCTATCAGCAGCGGCGTTCCGGCTGCTCAGTAACTTTTTTTTTTAAAAAATTATTTTCCAAGATTGAGGAATAGATCCTCCTCGGCAGGAATCGTTTCGATTCTACAGTTCTCGCTTTTAACATAAGGATATCCGCGTATGAGCACCACTGGCACGCCTTCTGAGGACTCGCCCATCAGAAGTTCCGCAGTGGAAGCAAGCGAATCGGCGATGGCCCGTCTCGTCACCTGTAGTTTATTTCCGTACAAGTCCGGCTTTCCTCGCTCATCGGTGATCGGCACGATGCCTGAACAGCCAATCGCGACCCCGGAGACCCCGAGACGCATCGAGTGGGTCCGGGAGTCAATGATGATGACCGCAGTCTCTTTTCCCGTCCGTTCTTTGATCTGGTCCCGCAGTTGTAGGGCAGTTGCCTCTGGGTCGACCGGAAGCCGAGTTACCCAGCCGTTAGGGGCGTTTGACTCGTCGACACCGGCATTAGGTAGGATAAGACCCCATTTTCCGGCAAGAAGAAATCCTGGGATGCCGCCGACTATCGTGTCGCTCTCCATCAAGATGACTTCGGTGAGTCTGGGGTCGAGCAGGTACTTCTCCGCGAGTCGGTAAGCCTCGGCAGATGGCGTGATATCGTCCAGCCTAACATTGCGTCCCTCGGTCGTAGAGAGGGGAGACTCGGCGAACAACAGGATGTCTCCGTCTTCTATTGTCTTTGCGTCAGTGTCTTCAAGGGAGGATATGACTCGGCTGATAATATCATCGCCAGATACAAGAAGGCCTGTAGAAATCCCGTATACAGAAAAAAAACCCGACATATAGGATAGATACGCTTTGTGCTATTATGAGCTTTCGGATAAAAAATTATATTATGTACCGGGCACGAATGCTCTTCTCGACAAAATCCAAGATCTTTTCCGGATCCTGTGTGGCATCAATCAGAAGGAACCTTTCCGGATCTTCATTCATACGTTCGACATAACGTTTCTGGACCTCTTCGAGGACCTCTTTTTTCTCGAAGTGTTCCTTTTTTTCTCTTTCTGAAAGCCGGCTCATGGCGATTTCTGGTGCCAAGAGAAGAAGAATCGTCAGATCAGCGCGGATCGACCAGTCTTTGTGCACGGCAGTCAGCCATGCTTTCGGATTGGGATGAGCACTTTTTAGGGAGATCTGCTGGTATGCAAACCTGCTGTCTGAGTAGCGGTCTGATATGATCAATCTTCCCGCGTCCAGTGCCGGGCGGATGACTGTTGCGAGATGAACTGCATGATCGGCGACAAAAAGAGCCGCTTCTACGAGTGGGTCAGGCTCATTCGAGATAGCATGGCGCACCGCATTTCCAAGAAACGGGCTTCCTGGCTCGCGGGTGAATAGGGGATCAAGGTCGGCGAGTTTAACTTGCAGACCTTTGAACAGGGTCGATTTCCCCGATCCGTCGATCCCTTCGAGCGTGATCAACAAAATGTCCCCTCATGGATGATTTTGATGGGGATCGTTCCTTTGTGCACGGCCGTCGAGATGATCACTCCGTTATATCCCGCATCGCAGAGGGTCTGGAGATCATCCAGCGACTTCACTCCGCCTCCATAAATCAGCGGCTTCTTTGTTGCGGCACGGATATGTTTTACAAAGTCGAGGTCTACTCCTGCTTCGGTCCCGACCGAGGAGATGTTGAGAAGAATGATCCCGTCAAAGGCGTAGTTGTCCGCCTCGCGAATCACCTCGATCGGATCACGACCTGAAGGGATCACCTTTCCGTCCTTAACATCGACGCTAAGGTATCCTCCACAAAATTCCTCAAAGGGCGCGTCCACCGTTTCGGTCCCTACGACGTTCTGCACACCCGGCAGATACTCTTCAGGGATACTACAGCCCCGGTCGACCCAGAGTTTCTCTGGTACCGACGCGAGTCTCAAAATCGTCTCCGTATGATCACCGCACAGTCCGATCCGGTCCAGATCGGCCACATACGCATATCTGGGCTTCATTACTGACAGGTATGAATGCGGTTCAGCCGATGGGGAAAGTCCCCAGTTCAAAGGTAGGTACTCCTCCCTATTGCCGCTTTTTCCGTGGACGACATATCCGTCCATCAGGTCTATTGCGAGAATTACGTCCATTTATCTTTTCATAACCTTTCTTATCAGATCTTCTTCCTTTGTGAAGTAGAGCGAGTCGTGCCCCTTCCATGTGCCGCACCCGGAGAACTTTACTGCCGGGATCCCGTTGTTACTCTCTCCCATAATGAAGTTGGAGAAGGCGGCGATCTCATCCACCACTGCCTCTTCAGTTATTTTCAACTCCAGACCAAAAAGATCATGGTCGCCCCGGAAGTCACGGATCGCTGTCATACCGGCCCAACCTATCGCGTTGCCGCACTGACCCCGACGGAATGCTCGGCCGCAGGTGTCAGTAACGATCACTCCCACGTCCTTGCCTGTGATATTTTTTACAGCGGCCCTGATCTCTCTGCACTCGGTTGCCGGGTCTTTTGGGAGAATGATGATGTTTTCACCTTCTATATTGCTGTTATCCACACCGGCGCGCACACCTACATGGCCGCAAGGGACTTCAGAGAGGATGAATGGATACTCCATGATGATCTCGGTGGATGAATCTAGGATCGCCTGAATGAATCGCGGATCTTCTTTCGTGAGCCCGGAGATGCGTAATGCGTCTGAAGAAGGCGTAATATCGGTGAGGGCGCGGGTATATCCCTTTGCCTTTGAAACGATCGTTGAGGCGATACAAAGTATATCCCCATCCTGAAATGTGGTATTTTTGCAAATCATTGCCGGAAGATCGTCGCCTTTCTGAATGAGTGGGATTCCGGAAATTCCCGTTACCTGAACTGACATAGACATTTCATATTTACCTCTCGCTTAATAAAATCAGGGGTTTAGATACCGTGGGAATCTTTTTTACTCCTTGCGTCAATCATCATTTGATATCTATGAGTACCTACCGGGTTATCCGTTGCCCCGGGTGTCGTCAGTTTACCTATACCGACTATTATGGAAAGTGGAAGCTCTGTCCTGTCTGCGGAGAGGTGATTTCCGTTCGAACTGCTCCTGTATACCTGGAGGTTAATGATTTCTCTGAGGCTGAACAGCTCATAAAAGAGGTCCAACGGTATCTGTCACATACTGGACGGATCGATCTGACGAAGGAAGAGGTTGATCTGATCCGGGAAAAATATCTGGAATGGCTCAACGAACCCGCTGAATAAGGGATGGCTCTACCAGAGTTTTCCGCAGTGGGGGCAGAGTATCGCCAACCGCCGGCCGCACCGTGGGCAGTAGAGTTTTCCCCGCGTGTCCACTGTCAGTTCGGTGCCGCACTCTCGACAGAATATGTTGCGTTTAAAGCCACATGTGTGCTGAACTACCATAGGATATAATTGTCCATTCATCTACATTAATGCGAAGGTTCTTTTTGATCTCATGCTAATATCATAAAGTCAAAATAGCGAGGGTTGCCAAGCCAGGTCAACGGCGCAGGGTTTAGGACCCTGTCTCTAGGAGTTCAAGGGTTCGAATCCCTTCCCTCGCATCGTTTTTATTTCAGAAGATATTTTCAGTTCGTCTGATCTGGATGATTTGGATGTTGCATCCTTCCTTTTGTCTCTATCTCTAGCTTCTCCTCGATCTTTTGAGATAGGCGAAACAAACATACATCTTGTCAGGATACGTTTTTTTGCATGAGAAACGCATATATAAGTACTATGAAAACCTTACAGGAGTATCTTACCGCCTCACATGCCCCTGAGGGTCTGGCAAAAATAATTACACTGATCGCGGATCAGGCTGGGCCAATTCGTTCCGCGTTCATCAGCAACCAGAGTTATGCGGGTTCCACCAACTCATCCGGTGAGGATCAGGCAGAGATGGATACATGGGCCGACGCCCATATAACCTCTGTCCTACAGGCGAGCGGGCTTATCCGTTCCCTAGCCTCCGAGGAACAGGATGATATCGTGCAGATGTCCCCATCCGGGAGGTACTCGATCGTGATGGATCCCCTTGACGGCTCGTCGCTGATCAAGGTGAACCTGAGCGTCGGAACAATAGTCGGGATCTACGAAGGTGATGTTCTCCAGGCGGGAAACCAACTTCGCGCCGCGTTCTATATGCTCTACGGCCCAATGACCACACTGACGATCTCTCTAGGTAACGGTGTCTCGATCTTTGCATTGAACGCGGAAGGGACCTATGTTCTCTTAAAAGAAAACATCCGGATTCCAGAAGGGACCCTTTGCGGGAGTGGTGGTCTGCGACCGGAGTGGACCCCAAAACATATCCAGTACATGAATGAGATCGAGTGCGAGGGCGGGAAAAACCGGTACTCCGGTTCCTTCGTTGCCGACTTCCACCAAATCTTGGAGTATGGCGGCGTGTATGCGTATCCAGCCACAATAAAGTCGGCTTCCGGAAAGCTACGGCTGGTCTTTGAGATCAACCCGATAGGGTTCCTCGCGGTCCAGGCTGGAGGAGCTGTTTCGAATGGCGAATCCTCGACCTTGGATATCGTGCCAAAAAAAGTTCATCAGAGAACGCCGGTGTATGTCGGCAGTAAAGGAATGATTGCCAAAATCGAGGCGATCCGCTGAGTATGAGGACGACGATCTCGGTCTATGCAATACCGGTCGGCGGCGTCTGTGAGACCACTCGGGTCTTTCCAGATATTCTTCAGACTGCGGCAAAGATGCTCAAAAAGGAGGAAGGCGCGGCCCTTATCGACTCCTATGTGACCCACGCGGCCGATCGATTGGTCCTCATGATGACGCATAACTCCGATGTCCTGCCTGAACCGTTTATTGCAGAGGTCTTTTTGGCGGCTCAAGAGATATCGGCGAAGCGTCATCTTTTCTGTGGTAACGATCCTGTTTCACTCTGCCGTATGACGATCGAAGAACGGGAGAACGAGCCGCTCCTTTTGTTTATGGCTGGATCAGATGTGATCCCATGGGGTGAGGTGATGATACCGAATCAGAATACTGTCGCGAACGGAGTTTTGTTTCTCACCCGTGCCGGAGGGGATTTCCCAACCACGTCGGAGTTCTGTGAACGGTTTGCACGCCGGGGCCTGAGCGAACAGGGGGTCTGCCCGGTAAGTCTGTGTGATTCATCGAATGTCAGAACAACGGTCATTCCGGTCGTTGGACTAGGTTTTTCCATCTGGAATGGAAAGCTCACTGGGCCGGTGGATCTCTTTGACACGCCGCTGTTTGATGCCCCGCGATTTTGGGCTTCAGACCGGCGTGTTGAGTAAGAGGCCGAATAGATCCTACTTTCCCTCCGTCTTTTCGTATCATTTTCTGTGGCGAACTCCAGTGACTGCAATATCCGGTTTTTTCTCTTGATACCGCCAATCGTATACTCAGAATGGCAAAACGCGGCCTGGAAAAATATGTGACCTATCCCTTGATTGTTCCGACGGAACAGTCTGGAACAATTCAGGCACATATCGCGTTTCCATATCGTCATCTGAACTATTCTTTTACGATAGATGTGCCCTTGTCACTTTACGAGGGTGCCAGGCTTTCGGGAAAATCCGCCCGGGTCCCAGTTGGGATCCAGGACGCCTGGCTTGCCGGATATTACAAAGCCTTCGCGCTCGATTCTTTGCAGACCAAGGTTTATCAGACGCTTCTATCACAGTTCCGCAAAATAAGTAACGAGTATAACCTTAATGGTGATGAATATCTGGAGCTTTTGACTGCATATGTTCAATCGCTCCCGTATGACACGGGAAAACTTTCTTCGATAGAAATAGCTCCCCGTTTTCCGGTCGAAACGATCGTTGATGGGACCGGGATATGCAGTGACAAATCACTTCTCCTTGCAGGCCTCCTCTCTCACGAGGGGTATGCGATATCAATTCTTCAGTTTGGAAAGGAAAATCATCTGACCGTCGGGCTACCCGCTCCTGATGGCTATGATTTTGCCGGGTGTGGTCAATCAGTTGTTGAAACCACTGCTATATCGTATATTGGGCATCCCGCTGGAGAATATGCAGATACAACATCTAGACCCAAGGTATTTCCCATCGGTCACGGGACAAAACGATATGGTTGCATTCGCGAGGTTGCTAAAATTCGTGCCACTCTTACCTCGCTCAACGAAAAATTATCCGAGGATGGGACGCTTACCTGTGAGATCGTTCGCCTCCATGAAAAACTTCTCCTGCTAAAAGAAGAATTGTCCAAGTCTCGCGATGCTATGCCAATTCTTCTTGCTGAAGGAAAAACCGATGAGCGTGAAACTCTTCGTTGTATCCATAACAAAAATGTCGAGCGCCTTAAAAAAATGCTTGACTCATACAACAAACTCGTCGAGGAGTATCAGAAACTCGCCTGTCTTGCTGAGTTCATCCAGCACAATCGACTGGATCGTCCAGCTGTCTCCCGCAAACTCAACGCATGGAATGAATAACCCCTCGATTGTGTGGGAGGATTATATGTGAAGAAAAACAAAATCTATTCCACATGTTGACCGAGGAACTTCCAAAGACCTACGATTTTGCCTCTGTCGAAAAACGCTGGCTTGACCAGTGGGACGACAGCGACTTTTATTTCGATACAGACTCAAAAAAACCTCAATACATAATAGATACTCCCCCGCCATATCCGACCGGAAAACTCCACATAGGCCATGCTCTCAACTGGGTATATATGGATATCATCGCCCGTTACAAACGCATGATGGGTTTCAATGTGATGTTTCCTCAAGGATGGGATTGTCATGGACTTCCTACCGAGGTAAAAGTCGAAGAGACCCATCACATCACAAAGAACGATGTCTCGCGTGAAGAGTTCCGAAAAATGTGCCGAGAACTCACCGTCGAGAACATCACGCGAATGCGGCAGAGTCTGCGTATGATGGGATTCTCCATTGATTGGAGTAATGAATACGTCACGATGGAGCCGTATTACTATGCAAAGACCCAACTATCGTTTTTGCGTATGCTCAAGGCAGGTCAGATCTATCAGGCTGAGCATCCAGTCAACTTCTGCACTCGCTGTGAAACGGCGATCGCCTTTGCCGAAGTTTCGTATTACGAAGGCGAGACGTATCTCAACTTCTTCGACTTTGACGGGATCGAGATCGCATCGACTCGTCCAGAACTCCTCGCTGCCTGTGTTGGGGTCGCGGTCCATCCGGATGATGAGCGGTACAAATCTGTCGTAGGAAAAACCCTCAAGGTCCCGATCTTTGGTCATGATGTTGTCATTGTCGCAGATGATGCTGTGGATATGGCTTTTGGATCAGGAGCTGTTATGATCTGTACGTTTGGTGATAAGACCGATGTGTTTTGGTGGAAAAAACACCATCTCCCACTTCGAAAAGCTCTTACGACCAACGGCACAATGACCGCGATATGCGGGAAGTATGAAGGCATGCCCTATAAGGAGTGTCGTGCAGCTATCCTTGCAGATATGAAGGAACTTGGCATTCTCAAAGATCAGAAAAAGATTGAGCAGAGAGTTGGTGGATGCTGGAGATGCAAGACCCCAATCGAGATCCTTTCAGAAAGACAATGGTTCGTGAAGGTGAACGGCGAAGAGATCGTCAAGGCTGCCAGAGAAATCAAATGGTATCCTGAACACATGCTCCAGCGTCTGGAAAACTGGGCAGAACAGATGGAATGGGACTGGTGTATCTCCAGACAGAGATTGTTTGCAACCCCTATCCCGGTATGGTTCTGTGATAAATGTGGTGAAGTTATCATCCCTGATGAGGCCGATCTTCCAGTTGATCCGACCGTTGACAAACCAAAACATGCATGCCCAAAATGTGGTGGGACCGAGTTCACCGGCGAGAAGGATGTTCTTGACACCTGGATGGATTCATCCATCACTGACCTTCATGTTACAGGATGGGATGGTAGCGGGAGACCTCCGTTCTTCCCTGCTCAGATTCGTCCACAGGGCCATGATATCATCCGTACCTGGGCATTCTATACTATCCTTCGAAGTGTTGCTCTTCTTGGCGAGAAGCCGTGGGATGGGATCCTGATCAACGGAATGGTCCTTGGAGAGGATGGTTTCAAGATGTCCAAGTCACGCGGTAACGTGATCGGTCCGGAGGATGTTATGGGTCCGTATGGTCTGGATGCTCTTAGACAGTGGGCAGCAGCAGGCTCATCGACAGGCCAGGACATTCTCTTCAACTGGAACGATGTACTTGCTGCATCCAGATTCCAGACAAAGATGTGGAACATTGTTAGATTCTCCCTGATGCAGATCCAAAAAGACTCTCCGGTGCCGGAAACGGATGCTCCATCAACGCTCATTGACAGGTGGATGCTAGCAAACCTCTCCAAGGCCATCGCTGAAGTTACCGAGTCGATGGATTCCTATCTCTTTGACAAGGGCTTGAAAACGATCCGTGAATTTGCCTGGAATGTGATGGCAGATGAATATCTTGAGTTCGTGAAAGGCAGACTTTACAGTGAGGATCCTTTACGTGCAGGTGCGATCTATACGCTGAAGACGACACTTGATGCACTATGCACAATGCTCTCCCCTTATGTTCCGTTCTTCGCTCAGGAATGCTACCATCATTTATCCGGCGGAAAGCGGATGATTGATCAGCCATGGACGACATTTTCCTATTTAGACGAGGATGCTCTGCGCGATGGTGATCTTATTGTTAAGATTGTCAGTCTTCTCCGGAAATACAAGCATGATTCCGGTCTTGCACTCAACGCTCCTCTTGGAAATGTCACGATCTACACGCCCTCACATGATATCGACGACTCCGGCGATCTTGGCAGGACCATGAACGCAGTTGTTGTCTGGAAAGCAGAGTAGCCGGCGCTTGAAAAGACGGTTGGTGATGTTGTGTTTAACAAAGGAGTGGTCGGTAAAAATCTCCGAAACAAAGCAGGTGCATTCATGACTGCCGTCAATGCCCTTTCGGATGCGGATAAGATCACCCCTCCGGTATCAATCATTGTTGACGGTGAGGAGATCAGTACCCCTGAAGGTGCCTGGACTACATCCTACATTTATTCTGTTTCCGGTGAATCGGTCGATGTCATTATGCTTGATGATGTGATGATCACCATAAAACGCACCTGATTTTTCAGGTGTACCACGTTTTTTATATTCTTCACTCTAACTTATTAAGCACATGTCTGAAAGCTACGCATGTGGGACTTCACTGAAACCACTTTTGGGAAGTACCGTAGGATACGTCTTGAACAGCATTGCGGCTAAATATCCCCGTAATGATGCTCTAGTCTCCTTTCATCCGAATCCATACAGTAAAAGATGCATGTCTGCCGCGGCAAATTATTGCCACGAAGGACTCGTATCAGACGAACCGAACTCGTATCGCGAGTCTGGACTAACTCTAACAACTGTTGGGTCTAAGGTTCTCCGCTATACGTGGGCGGAGTTCCTTGCTGAAACAAATGCCGTAGCAAAAGGCCTTATGATGCTTGGTGTAGAACACGGGACCCGTGTTGCGATTTGGGCAATGAATTATGCTGAGTGGGTACTTGTACAGTTTGCGACCGCAAAAATCGGCGCTGTTATGGTCAACATTAACCCAGCCTACCGAACATTCGAGCTGGAATATTCTCTCAAACAATCTGAGGTAGATACCCTGATTTTGCAGGGCAAGTTCAAAAATTCCGATTATGTT
>DALTVZ010000033.1 GCA_029987315.1 Methanocorpusculum sp. | reverse complement strand
TATTATACGAAGGACTTCTACTATGAGGATGCTGTTAAATATGTTTGGAAACTTGCCCGCCTTTCCGCAAAATATCCGTTGAATGAAAAAATTGCTGAAAAATATGCGGGAGCATTGGAAGCTTTATGCAGGTCTGACCTGCAAGATAAGGAATTTGACTGGGATCCAAATGTTAAAGCGCATAATGACTGCTGGATGTTTATAAGATATGCAGAGATAAACCGCAGTTTAAAATTACTCACGACCATTTATCCTGATAACCTTTCTGTTTTTCGATCATTTCTTGAGGGAATGTCGACATGTATTCTTGAGTCTAAGTTTGATGCAGGGTATAAGGTTGAGGATGATGATGATGATGAATCAGATGCTGGAAGGCTGCGCAATAAGCTTGAAGCATATGTATTTTCAGAACTGGATGCACTGAAACAAAAGGATCTTTCTGCAGTATGTGAGGACGTTGTCGGGCTGTTTACCTTTCACGCCAGTAATATGTTTGAGGATTTTATCGATGATTTATCTGAGACCTATCGGGCGCCTTGTGAAGATGATGAATTTGAAGATCATGGATTTGCCTGGAATTATGATGGTAATACTGATTATCTCTATTATCTTCGCCTTCTGAAGAGGATTGATGATTTTATAGAAAAACTCTACAGACGCTATCCGGAAAATACGACCGTAATTGGGGTTTACTCGCAGATTCAACTTGATCTATTTGTACATACTGAGTATCCTGAGTTGGGAGAAGTTCAATTTAACGAGGAGAAGAAGAAGAAGCTTCTGGAACTTTACAAAAAACACAAAGACAGCGAGGAGGCTGCTGAAAAATATGCTGATTATCTGAAGCATATCAGTATGAGTGATAATATTACGGCAAGTCTGCGGAGAATGAATAAGACAAAGTTAAAACGTCTGGCAAAACAGTTTCCTGAAAATACGTGGATATTAAGATCGTATGAAGATCTGACAAAGTATTTAGAGGGAAATGACTGAATGAACTGCCAGTATGCCGGCATTTTTGCGAATGTTTCGATAATGTAATTCTCAAGGCGTCAGAGGGATGAGGGGGCCTTAGGGTGGTGAGTGTGATTAGGGAAGGAGTTTGTTGGGTGTGATTCTTGTTTTGGAGGATTATGATGGATTCAGGGATGTATCCCATCTTCCATAAATTATGACCCACGATAAAAAAATTAAGTTGAAAGATATTATCAACATTTATACACCTGTCGGTCATAGTTACTATCATTAATATGGCCAATAATATGAAGGAACGGGAACGCAGCGAACTGCACTCATCGATATGGAAAATAGCCGATGACCTGCGTGGCAGCGTGGACGGGTGGGACTTCAAGATCTATGTTCTTGGTACGATGTTTTACCGTTTCATATCGGAAAAAATGACTACGTACATCAACGATGGAGAGCACAAGGCAGGAAACCCAAATTTTGATTACGCGAAACTTTCCGATAAAGAAGCTCTTGGTGCACGCGATGATCTGATCAAGGAAACCGGATTTTTTATCCTGCCGTCCCAACTTTTTGAAAATATCGTTCGTAATGCTCCGTCCGATGAAAACCTCAATGTAACACTTGAAACCATCTTCCACAATATCGAATCATCTGCAAAAGGAAGCGCGAGTGAAAGCGATCTGAACGGACTTTTTGCGGATTATGATGTGAATAGTAATAAGCTCGGCGCAACCGTCCAGAAACGCAATGACAAGCTCACCAAAATGCTGAAAGGCGTTGCTGAGATGAATCTGGGTGAGTTCAAGCAGAATACGATCGATGCGTTCGGTGACGCTTACGAATATCTGATGTCGATGTATGCGTCCAACGCAGGCAAATCCGGCGGGGAATTTTACACGCCGCAGGAGGTTTCCGAGCTTCTGACAAGGCTTGCTACGGTGGGCAAAAAGGAGGTTAACAAAGTGTATGATCCGGCGTGCGGTTCGGGTTCCCTTCTGTTAAAGTCTGCAAAGATCTTAGGCAAAGAAAATGTCCGCCTGGGTTTCTTTGGTCAGGAGGTCAATATCACTACCTACAATTTGTGCCGGATCAATATGTTCCTGCACGATATCGACTATGATAAGTTCGATATTGCCTGTGAAGACACGCTGATTTCCCCGCAGCATTGGGACGATGAGCCGTTTGAGGTGATCGTTTCCAATCCGCCGTATTCGATTCACTGGGCAGGTGATGAGAACCCGATTTTGATCAATGACCCGCGCTTTTCTCCAGCCGGAGTTCTCGCTCCGAAGACAAGGGCGGACTTTGCGTTTATCATGCATTCGCTTCACTGGCTTGCGGCAAATGGTACGGCTGCGATCGTCTGTTTTCCCGGGATTATGTACCGCGGGGGTGCGGAGCAGAAGATCCGCAAATATCTGATCGACAATAACTATGTTGACTGTGTGATCCAGCTTCCGGAGAATCTGTTTTACGGAACCACGATCGCGACGAATATTATGGTTCTGAAGAAGAACCGGAAGGACACGAATGTTCTCTTTATTGATGCAGCAAAGGAGTGTGTCAAGGTCACAAATAACAGTAAGCTGACGGAGAAGAATCTTGCCCGAATCGTTGGTGAATTTTCTTCCCGGGAAGATGCAGAATATTTCGCACGGCTGGTTTCGTATGATGAGATCAAAGAGCAGGAGTACAATCTGTCGGTGACGACGTATGTGGAGAAGGAGGATACGAGAGAGGTTATCGATATCAAGAAACTGAATGCAAAGATCAAAG
>DALTVZ010000032.1 GCA_029987315.1 Methanocorpusculum sp. | reverse complement strand
GAAGACGAACTCAGAGCTTTGTTGAACAAACCAACAAAACGGGTCTATACCGGTTATGAACCAAGCGGCGAGATTCACCTCGGTCACCTGGTGACCATCAATAAACTGATGGATATGAAAGCAGCAGGGTTTGATGTCGTGGTCTTGATCGCTAACCTGCACGCCTATCTGAACAGAAAAGGGACCTTCGAACAGATCAAAGAGCTCGCCGACTACAACAAAGCCTGTATCGAGGCGGTCGGTCTCAAAGGTGCAGAATTTGTTCTTGGAACAGACATCCAGCTCACCCCGAAGTACCAGACCGAGGTCCTGACACTCTGCCAGCAGATCACCCTGAACCGTGCGACCCGCAGTATGGATGAGGTCGGCCGTGCGATGGACAACCCGATGGTCTCCCAGATGATCTACCCGGTCATGCAGGTCGTCGATATACCCACCCTCAACGTTGATGCGGCAGTTGGAGGGATCGATCAGAGAAAGATCCACATGCTCGCACGCGAACACCTGCCGACCCTCGGATACAAACCGCCGGTATGTATTCACACCCCGATCGTCAACGGTCTTGACGGTGAAAAGATGTCATCCTCGAAAGGGAATGTGATCTCGGTCGCTGATTCCCCTGAAGATATCAAGAAGAAGATGAAGAAGGCATTCTGCCCGCCGGAGACGGAAGGCAACCCGATCCTTCAGATCTTCCAGTACAATATATTCCCCAGAATGGACACGGTCGCTATTCGCCGGCCGGAAAAGTTCGGCGGGGACCTCGAGTTCCAGAGCTATGCAGAACTCGAAACAGCCTATGCCGGCGGCAAGGTCCACGCAATGGATCTGAAGGCGGCATGCGGAGATTCTCTTGGAGAAATTCTTGCAGACGCATATGCGTATGTGCAGAGCTATAAAAACTAATTTTTAGATGGCCTTAAAGCAATGAAAATCACGATAATCTACGGAACCGGACGAAAAGAACAGTCAAGTACGTATAATATCGCTCAGCAGTTCATTGCAGAACTCGCCCGCGGGGATTTCATCACCGAGTTCCGCCTACCAAAAGACATGCCTGAATTTTGTACCGGATGCTATGCTTGCTTTTCCGACCACACAAAATGCCCTCACTACAAATATATTCAGCCAATAGCCGACTCGATGCAAAATGCGGACCTGATCATCTTCACAGCTCCCGTGTATGTCTATCACGTCCCAGGTCAGGTCAAGACCCTTCTGGATCACTTTGGCTATCAGTGGATGGTTCATAAGCCGGAAGCGGAGTATTTCCAGAAACAAGCACTGATCATTACTACGGCAGCAGGAGGCGGGATGCGGCATACCGTCCGAGACGTTAGACATTCTCTTGACTGGTGGGGAGTCGGGCGAACCTACTCCTTCAAAAAAGCAGTTCAGGTTGCAAGCTGGGAAAACGTCAAAGAGAAGGCAAAAGCGGTCATTTCACTAGAGGTCAAAAAGACCTCCCAAAAAATTCTGCGGCAGCAAGGAGCAAGGCCCTCTCTCAAAGTCAAGATGCGCTTTTATATGATGAGGTTTGTTCAGAAAAAGCACGGATTCAATGAATCGGATGTAGCACACTGGAAGAAAAACGGCTGGCTCGACGGAAAAAAACCTTGGTAACAACAATGAAACTTACAGTACTTGTAGATAACAACACATACATCGACAAATATTTTTATGGAGAGCCAGGTCTTTGCTTCTATATCGAGGATGGATTCGAGAGGATCCTGTTTGATACAGGCTACTCTAATCTCTTCATCAGGAATGCAAAAAAAATCGGGATCGATTTTTCAACCCTGACAAAGGTCGTGCTTTCCCACGGACACGACGACCACACCGGAGGTCTGCCGCATCTGCTGGAAGAGTTCGACACATCATTATTAGAGGTACTTGCCCACCCTGATACATTTGCTGAAAAATGCAGAGGGGATCTGCTGACAGGTTCACCCATATCCGAAGAAACGCTTCGAGAAAGGTCATGCCTGCATCTTTCGAAGACCCCGGTGATGATAAGCCAAAACATCACCTTCCTTGGCGAGATCCCGATCACTCAGGAGTTTGAACAAAGACCGAAGATGGACACGCGAAAAACATCCAATGGCTATCTCCCTGACTTTATCTTAGAGGATTCTGCACTTGTTTATGAAAAAAAGTCAGGGATCTACGTCATCACCGGATGTTCACACTCCGGGATCTGCAACATCTGTGCCTATGCAAAAGAGCTGTTTGACAAACCGGTTCTTGGGATCATCGGCGGTTGGCATATGAAAAAAGTCGATGCACGTACAGAAAAAACGATTGCATATCTCAAACAAAACAATATAACAGATCTATATCCATGCCATTGCACATCGTTTGCGGTAAAAGCAGCGATCCATTACGAACTTCCTATTCATGAGGTCGGCGTCGGACTGGTTCTGGAGTGGTGAGGAAGCATAATTTTTGAGCTGATCAACACAGATACGTCACGTAAACATTGAAATTATTCCCCATCCCCAAAAACTAATACCCAATAAAAGAAACATATACCATAACAGCACAGCTGAAATCACATCAACCCCACCATGTCCCCCGCAAAAATTCCCAAATCCAAAAACCGCTCACCGCCACGATCTGCATATTCAGCCGATCACCACCAGGATCAGGACAGCAGGATCGAGTATCTCGACCGGAAACTCTCCGAGTTCGGGATAAGGATCAAAGAAGCCGACAATCGAAAGGTCACCGGCGAAGTCTTTGACGAAGTCACTCTTTTAGCATTGTACAAACTCGTCAACAAAAAGGTCATCAGTTCGATGGGAGGATCCATCTCCACCGGCAAGGAGGCAAACGTCTTCCTCGCAGGAAAACTCGACGATGCAGGTGAAGAGATCTCGGCCGCCGTGAAGATCTACCGGATCAGGACCGGAAATTTCACCGCAATGAGTGAGTACATTCTTGGAGATCCAAGATTTGAAGGGATCCGCAGGACCCACAAAGATATCGTCTTTGCCTGGACGAAAAAAGAGTACAGTAACCTTTCACGAACACGAGAAGCTGGAATCCCCTGCCCGACACCGTATGCTTTTGACAGAAACATCCTCGTCATGGAGTTTCTTGGGAAAGGGAGCATCCCTTATCCTCAGATGCGGCTTCGTCTTCCAGGAACTCCGGCAGAAGGATATGAGGAAACGATCGGCATGATCCGTGATCTCTATCAAAAAGCACGGCTCGTTCACGGTGACCTTTCGGAGTACAACATCCTCACAGGTCCTGACGGACTTATTCTCATCGATATGGGACAGGCAGTGACCCCCGATCACCCACGGGCCCATAATTTC
>DALTVZ010000031.1 GCA_029987315.1 Methanocorpusculum sp. | reverse complement strand
TGGTTTTCACGACACCATGTATCTATGTGAACTTCCTATAGAGCACCTACTCAACTAATTTTGGAACTCGAAAATAATTGAAAATAGCCCGGAAAAACAAGGATTTCTCTTGATTTTCCGGGCTATATTTGTTATTATTATTGAGTGGTTATAAGGACTTAAGAAGGAGGCGAAAATGTACTTCGATTTCACCGTTGAGATACCCGAAATAAATGGGAAAATTTACGAAAAGACGATCAAAAGCGTGGTGTACGTCAACTATGAATACGACCGGATATACAAACCGGAGAAGAAATATAATATCCCCAAAAGAACAACAATTGGGAAACGCTGTGAGGACAATCCGGCTCGGATGTACCCAAACGCCAATTACCTAAAATTCTTTCCTGAGGCTGAATTGCCGGCTGAAGCGGAGCGGACAGGCAGAAGCAGTTGTTTGCGTGTGGGTGCCAACCTTGTGATTGAAAAGATTATCCGTGACTATAAATTGGATGTTATGATCAAAAGGATCATTGGCCGGGACAGTGGCTTGTTTTTAGATCTGACCGCCTTTGCTATTATTGCCGAAAACAATGCAGGGCAATATTATCCGGATTACGCGTACAATCACCCGCTACTGACTGATCAGATGCATATCTATAGTGATTCTAAAGTTTCTGACTTTATCGGGCGTATTACGGATGATCAGTGCATCGGTTTTTTGAATGAGTGGAACGCCTCAAGAGATCACCGGGAACGTATTTATATCTCATATGACGCGACAAATAAATCCTGCCAGGCAGGTGACATTGATATTGCTGAATTTGGCCATGCAAAAGATGGCCAGGATAAACCGGTATTCAATTACGCGATCGCCTATGATCGTAATAACCGGGAGCCGCTCTTTTATGAGGAATATCCAGGAAGCATTGTCGATGTGTCGCAGCTGCAGTATATGCTGGAAAAGGCCAAGGGTTATGGCTATCGTCAGGTTGGATTTATCCTGGACAGAGGCTATTTCAGCAAAGAAAACATCCATTACATGGATCAATGCGGCTATGATTTCGTGATCATGATGAAGGGAATGAAATCGCTTGTCAGCGAACTGATTCTTGAGAATAAGGGTTCATTTGAAGAGGAACGCAGTTGCAGCATCCGCCCCTATAACGCCAGTGGCAAGACGATCAAAAGAAGACTGTTTGTCTCCGATGAAAGCGAGCGATATTTCCACCTTTACTACAGCAGTCGAAAAAATGCTGCGGAAAGGGAGCATCTGGAAACCAGGATTGACCGTATGGCAGCGTACCTGAAAAAACAAGGTGGCAAAGCGGTCCGGATTGCTGAGGAATTCAACCGGTATTTTGACCTGATATACTACCATGAAGGACAGGAAGATGAAGTCTTCATGATGGGTCGGGAAAAGACGGATGTCATCAGTCGAGAACTGCGCCTTTGTGGTTATTTTTGTATCATAACGTCAGCGAAGATGACGGCCAAAGAAGCATTAGAGTTATACAAGAGCCGTGATGCATCCGAAAAACTTTTCCGCGGGGATAAGACCTATCTTGGCAATAAAAGCCTGCGCGTCCATTCAGACGAATCCGTTCATGCCAAAATATTCGTGGAATTTGTTGCGCTGATCATCCGTAATAAAATCTATACGAGCTTGAAAGATGAAGTCATCAATAACGAGCATAAAGAAAACTTCATGACAGTTCCTGCCGCGATCAAAGAGCTGGAAAAGATAGAAATGATCAGGCAACTGGATGGAAAATATCGTCTGGATCATGCTGTTACGGCAACCCAAAAAGCAATATTAAAAGCATTTGCCATGGATGTAAGAACAGTAAAAGACGGTGCACAAGCCATTAGTGCTGCGCTGGATTAACATAGAAGGGAAACAAGACCATGGCCAGAAGAACCCTTTCAATTGATGAGAAAATCGAAAAGGCGCAAGAACATGTGGCACGCACAAAAGAACGTTATGATTCCGCTCTCGAAGAATTGAAACTGCTGCTGGACAAGAAAGATGAGCAGAAAAAGGCAGAATTGATTGCTGTGATTGATGAATGCGGGATGAATTATGATGAGATAATCAAGCTGGTACGAGCGAAGAGTAAATAGGTTTATTCACCTAAACGGCGCAAAACGTACTGGTTAAACCAGGTTTGAGTGGAAATACAACAGGAAGTTCACATACAAGCATAATTTATCTATATCTTCCTTAACTTCCCACACAATATACCCTGCGTGACAAAAGGCACCTGTTCATGAAACGCGCACAATAAGCCATAATCAGCATGTTTTCGAAGATCCGATTCACAAAAATCGGATCTTTTCTTTTCGCTTTCTGCAGGGTATAATATGTCCTGTAGAAGGGCGGTGCGTCTCATGCCGAAAATCGTCAGATCAGATGACAATCTTGTTGTTGTTCCTACCAACGTATCTATACTCTCCAACGGG
>DALTVZ010000030.1 GCA_029987315.1 Methanocorpusculum sp. | reverse complement strand
GACATACGACTGTCCAACACGCTGAACAGTTCTGGTCCCGCGTTCGATGGTCGTATCATACTTCTCGACCTCACGACTGATGATGTGTCTAACGATATCCTCATCCTGCTCAAAGTTGGCAAGACCGACCGTTTTCATCTGGGAAACCACAAGATCACCAAGATCCTCATCGAGTTTCAAGTCCTGCATCATTCTGATGCTACGGCGGAGTACCAGGCGGGCCAGATATCCTTCACGGACATTGGATGGGACGATGAGATCACCAAGCATATACGCAAGGCATCTGGTGTGGTCGCAGAGTGCATACACACTTTCCATCGGGACGATAATCTCTTCCAGTTTCGAAAGTGAGATGTTTGTCGCGTTGGCGACCTGCTGTCTCAGATCACGGATCTTTTCGCCGCGGATATCCATGAGACCGGCAAACTTTGCATTCAAACCTAAGATGCGCTCGATTTCTGGGTTATCAAGATGATCCTCCATTCCTGCTGATGTAAGGATACGCGGGATCATCTCAGGGAAAACCGCATCATACGCGGTAGGTGTACCACAGGATGCCCACGTGAACCTCTCCAGTCCGTACCCAGTGTCGACGATCCTAAGAGGCATCTCATAGTAATCTTTGCCCTCAATACTCACCGGAGGTTTGCCTGAATTTTTCCGGGAGAGATTCATGAAAACGAGTGTGGCTACTTCGAGGCCACCCATTAAGACCTCGACACTTGCTCCGGCATTCCCTCCGCCGAACCACGGGTTTTCTTTGTAGGTGAGATTGAATATGTCGCCGCCTAGAGACTCAACAAATCCACTGCAGAGTTCAAGACAGTGATCTTTCCAGTAGATCGGTTTCTCATCTGTATTGAAAGCGTGATGTGCCATCATCTCAAAACAGGTGAAATGCCTGCCTGATCTTCCGACATTATCCAAATCATTGAGTCGGATACAGGGTTGTGATATTGTAAGCGGGTTTGCCGGTGGGGGGCAGACCCCGCTTGTTACAAACGGCTGGAAATCAGCGATGGACGCTATGGTCAGGTAGATATCGTCACGCCATCTTGCAGCTACTGGATATCTGCCGATCCTCGTGTGACCATTTTTCTCGAAGAAGGACAGGTATGCCTCCCGCATCTCCGCAAGGCTATGTTTTTTGAAGATAGGATCTCCGATGAACTGATATGGTTCGCACGGTGCATCGCCGCAGATCTCTCTATTTGGGTCAAGGGTCCAAAATGCATAACCGCATTTTTTACAGATTTTGCGGATGAATCCGTTTTCTTTGAAGTATTCAAGCTGATATTCGTTTTCTAGCATGGGTAAACCTCTGATAGAGATAGTGTATATTTATTGGATTGACGGAGTTAAATGGGTTTGTGTTAGGTTTTTGGGTCACGTGATGTTTGAATCCAGCAAAGAATAAAAAAAGTTTTCATGCTACCCACTATCTCCGTTATTCAGTTAATACCCAAGTAAAGCCAGATACGCCAGACTTGGCTTGACATCCTCAAGTCTGAGAACTTCGAGAATAAGCGTCGCATCTCCGACTTCTCCCAAAATTTTTGAAAAATCCACAGTCCCTGTCCCGCACACCGCGTGTTCATCGACGATCCCTATATTGTCATGGAGGTGCAGATGATCTGGTTTTTCTTGAAGAAATGCGTCCAGTGTTCCGGTAAGATTTGCGTGCCCCACATCCAGAGTCAAGCCGAGTCCTGCCAAACGAATTTCTTGGACAAGTTCCGTGTTCTGAAAATGACAACATTCCATGGATCCTAGATTCTCCATTACGAACCGGACGGAAAATTTTTCCTGAAGAGCTCCTAGCTCTTGGATGGATCTGTGTAGTGCATAAATTGAAGGATCCCAGACAGTGGGATCCAGGCAAAATCCGGGATGGATCACTAATTTTTCTGCCCCTGTGGAGTCTGCGATCTCGGCTGTCTCTTTGATCACCTCGATACTTGCTCTGCGGATAGGTTCAAAAGGTTCTGCGATGTTGCCGTCTGATGTTGGAGCATGGATTGTGTAACGAAGATCAAATTTCTCCAGAACAGATGCGTATCGAAAAAGAGAATGGTATGCATCACACTGAATCTCCACAAGATCTGTGATCGGCTCCAAGATGTCGAGTACACGTTTGAGTGAGAGGCGCATGGCACAGTTTGTGGAGATGCCGATGGTATTCATGGGTCTAATCTCTCTAAGGAATTCATGCATAAAGTATCTTCACAAGAGCTGTGATGCCTGATATCACGACCGCTCCATTTTGGATCAGGATTTTTCGGATCTGGGTTGCTTCATTGTTTGTATAATCTTCCCCTTCTCCAATCAGATATACTGGTTTTGCTATCTCAGTAAGGGCTTTTAGATTTGCCAGATTTCCATGTCCTATGGGCATGCCGGTGACAACGATGATATCGGCATTTGTAAGCATTGTCTTTAATTTTTGGACAGATGCATCACTCACGACAGCAAATGGCGGTTCAATAATCGTCTCCAGTCCAAGTTTTATGGCCGCAATACAGTCTGAGTCATTTGCCGCCAGTACGCCTGCAGATACGGTAAAACCATGCAAAGACAAGGTGTGGAGGATCTCTGTTCCGGTCCCTCCTCCAGAAATAACATGGATGCGGGTGGAGGGAGAGGCTGGTTGAAATCCATATTCTGGGATAAGACTGGGTTTTCCAGTAAGAGGGTGAGTGGCCACCATCATTTTGACAGAAAAACTTTCCCGGATCTTTTCAGGCGTCAATACTTCAGCTGGAGTTCCAACCGCGAGGATCTTCCCATCTTTCATAAGCACGATCCGGTCACAGTAGTATGATGCCAGATTCAGATCGTGAAATACTCCAATGACCGTGATCTTAGGGGTAAGATCTCTAATCAGGTCCATGATCTCTATCTGATGATTGATATCGAGATGAGATGTGGGTTCGTCCAGCAGGAGAATTTTTGGTTGCTGGGTCAATGTTCTTGCGATTAGGACACGCTGCCGTTCTCCTCCGGAAACCTCGGTGATCAGCCGGTCTGCGAGATGAAGCGTGTTTGTTGTTTTCATCGCATCATCTGCAATTGCCAAATCTTTTGTTGACAGGGGAGCAAGTTTCCCAATATGTGGGTATCTTCCCATGAGGACGATCTCTCTGACCGTGAATGGAAATGCGACATCAGTTTCCTGACCCACGCAACCGATCGTTTTTGCTAAGGTCCGTGAATCGTATGATTCTGCGTCAAGTCCTTCGATGAAAACCGCACCCTGATCTGGTTTTAATATCCGGGAAAGGGCTCTTAGAAAGGTTGTCTTTCCACATCCGTTTGGTCCAAGGATCCCGATGAATCCCCCTTGATCAACTGCGAGAGAGAACTGTTGGATAACATGGTGGTCACCATAACTTATCGATATATTGTCAGCAGAAATGGTTGGAGTCATATCCGTGTTCTCCGACGAAGCAGGTAAATGAAGAACGGAGCTCCAAGAAATGCGGTGACAATTCCAACCGGGATCTCAATAGGCAGAGTTCTCGCAAATGTATCTGCCCATACGAGAAGGATGGATCCTGCGAGCATGGATGCAGGAAGAAGGATGCGATGATCAGGCCCAGTAAAGATCCGCATGATGTGGGGGATGATGAGCCCGATAAATCCGATGCATCCGGATATAGAAACTGCTATGGCAGTAATAAATGTGGAAACTATGAGAAGTATTTTTTTCGTTAGCTCGGTGTTGACGCCGAGATGGATCGCTTCCTCCTCTCCAAGAGCCATAACATTCAGGTCACGGGAAAAGATGAAAAGTATAACTGCGGCGGCAGGAATCAAAAGAGCCAGCCCTACGTCGTCCCAGTACATGTTCCAGAATCCGCCCATCATCCAGAACATGATCTGATGAAGGCTGTTTCCCGACATGTACATGATGAAGGAAAGCATAGCGGAAAGGAACAGTGAAACCGCAATTCCCGATAAAAGCAGGGTCTCGACTCCCATCCTGCCATTTCTTTTTGAAATAATATACACCGTGGTCGTTGAAGCGGCTGCTCCAATAAAGGCAAAGAGCGGCATTAGAAATCCACCGAGAAAAACAATAGCGCAGGCAGCTCCAAGAGCGCCTCCGGTGGAGGTCCCGATGATATAGGGGTCGGCCATTGGGTTTCTGAAAAGCCCCTGCATCACACAGCCGGCAGATGCAAGCCCTGCCCCTACGAGAAGAGCCCCGATTACCCGTGGGAGTCTGACTTCAAAAATCAGTTTGCGGATCATGTCTGAGTCAAAGGTGAGAAGGGAAAATCCCGACACTCCGATACAGGTGGTCATAAAAATACTCACGAGGAGAACGACGAGAAGCACAGGAAGAAGAAGAACGGGGTGACGAAGCATAATTGTTGATATACTGTTTGTGTTAAGTAAAATAAAGATGTGTGGTATGATAGTTTATTATTCTTTTCTGCGATTTGCGAAAAGAATCCGGATCACAAGACAGCCTGCAATTTTAGTATGATTGGTTGGTTTCGATTTGTGTGATGATGAGTTAAATGATATTCAGACAAAAAAGAGAGTGGTGAAGGTTTCAATTGCTTTGTTCACATTCTTCTGCAGATGAAGAGGCCACCGATAATCCCGGCAATTAGCAGGATCACGCCAAACCCGGGTGAGACAGTGGTCGATTCTGGTTCAGCATACTCACCGAATATTTCTGGGTGAAGGATCTGTGCAAGCTGCTCTAAGGATAATACGATTCTCGGCCCTCCTCTGTTAAAGATATCCGGATCCATGACATAGACATCCTTGTTTTTCACAGCAGTGATACTGCTGAGTCTCTGCTCGGTCAAGAATGCTTTTTGGAGGGTATTTTCACCGCTGTCTCCCATTGTTGAACCAGCGTCAACAAGGATGATCTCCGGATCGGTCGTGAGAAGTTTCTCCAGAGTTATCACCCCCCAACCATCAACATCTAAAAAGGCATTGCTCCCGCCTGCAAGATTGATAAGTTCGTTCTGGAATGTATTCGATCCGGATACCCAGAAAGTTTCGACACTCATTGCATGCATTACGGTTGGTTTTTCTGTACCTTCAACGAGTTTTTCTGTTATTGCCTGTATACGGGTCTTCATATCAGATATAATAGAATCTGCCTCATCGGCTTTACCAGTACATGTCCCAATCATGCGAATCGCATTATATGTTCCTTCTACACTATCGGACTCGATGACGATGACAACGTAGCCAAGCTTGCGAAGAGCATCAATATTTCCCTGTCCGTTCATTGGGTTGGCAAAGATAATATTCGGATTTTCGGCAACAATTTTTTCTATGTTTATGGTGGCATATCCGCCGATCTTCGATTTATTTAATGCTTCTTTCGGATAGTTACAGTATGTTGTCACCCCAACGACCTTGTCACCGAGTCCGAGAGCAAAAATAATTTCCGTGTTTGTTGGAGCAAGAGAGACGATGGTCTTTGGCTGAGTATCTATTATAGATACAAAACCGGAATCATCGGTGATGGTCACCGGGGTCCAGCCAAGAGCAGTGCCGGAAAATATGACAAGAGCCAGCAGGAAAATCAGAAGTATTCGTACATGTTTCATAGTTAAATATAGTTTAGATTACATAAGTAAATAAATTATGAGTCGAATCTCCGTCCTGGTTTGTTACGGCTCAAGTGTGAGATAGAAAAAAAGATAATTATAGGGTGTAGAGTTTACTCACTTGAGACAAAATCTCTAAGATCGATCTCAAAGGCAACCGCCTGATGCTCAAGTCCGAATCCGACGAGAACATCCGGGTTTATCTCACCAAAGACACCGATCTTCTTTCCCGACACGTAGACATCTCCGCGTCTTCCGGGTATGAACGCCTCATCAGCTGACTTCCGCACCTCGTATTCGATAGCCATCATTCGGCAGAATGCATCAACTGCTGCATAGATCTCTGAGAAATCAGCAGAGGTGTGGATCGAAGTCGCTGCCATCTTTGGATAGGTTAGAAGATTCTCGATCACATCGCCGCATGCAAAGATCCTCTGCGGAAGTTCGCGTGAACGATTGATCGAGAGAGATTCCATAAGAAGTGGCAGAATATCCGTTCTGATGATCGTCTGATCCTCGCTTATTGGGTGAAGAACATGCAGGGCTGCCGGGTTCTCCGGTCTGTGCATCATGTCGTAGGAAATCATCCCGCTTGTTAGCGTGAACGGCGTGTTCTCGATATACGACAGGCCGACCATTATGTTTCGGACGATACTGTAGAGTTTCTGGACTGGGTGTGGTTTTCCAACGGTGAAGCTCGGAGGCAGACTGGTTTGGATCTTGTCATATCCATAGGCGATCGCGGCGTCCTCATACACATCATGATCATGCATGATATCTGCACGATAACAGGGGATCTCGACAGTGATTGTATCCTCGTTCACCACCTCGGCGCCGAACCGCATTTTCATAAGGAGTTCGGCCATTTGCTGTGCGTTCATCGGGATACCGGTCAGTTTGCTGCATGCAGAGACGGAAACATTTCGCTTTTCCGGATGGAGGTCGGGCGAGACAACACCATCGATCTCCACCGATTCGATCGATGCTCCCATCTCGACGAATGCGGCACAGAGTATCTTCACTGCGACGCTCACGGCTCGCGGCTCGATCCCGGTAACATCTAGGAGAATGTTGTGAGTGTCTTCAGTTACCCGTGTCAGTTCACCGTTGATGATCGGGGGAAAGGAACAGACCCTGCCTTTTGCATCGGTGATCAGTGGAAATCTCTTGAATTCCTCGACAATCTTTGCATAGGCTTTTCCCTTCGGATGCTGGGCAAGGATCTCCTCCAGTGTCATCTCCTGAGCATAGTCAAGCGGCACGAATGCAGTCTTTCGGTCTGCTGCGCTGTAGGAGAACGGCCCCTCGATCTTGTCCAGATCATGTACGCCGATCGCCACTTTTTTGCGGCCGCGGCCGACTGCCCAGTGGAGGGATTCCTGCAACCCCATCAGAGACTCGATCATCACCTTGTCCATATGGACGTTTCGAATGACCGCCGAGCCTAGGTATGGGCGGATATTTGCGAGCTTCGGGTCGACCGTAAAGGAGATGCCGGATGGTTTCACTTCATACTTCGGAAGGCCAGTCTCTATTCCGAGATATCCTCGCAGAGCACGGGCAGTACCTTCGGCACTGTACAGATCTGGGCGATTTGGGAAGAACTGAACATCCGTCTGTTCTGCATCCTCGCGTTCGACCTCGGAACCCATCATTGGGAGGCTTGCACGTATCCGCTCGATATCGGTGCCAGTCAGGCGTGAAAGATATTCATTGTTGAGTTTAACGATAGGCATCTCAGTTCCTCCTTATCGGGCTTGCACGTATCCAGTCTATGTCGCTTTTGTACAACTGGCGCAGATCTTTTAATCCAAGCCTGAGCATGGACACCCGGGACACTCCAAGTCCCCATGCAAGGACTGGACAGTCGATTCCCCACGGAGCAGTGACCTCTTTTCTAAAAACACCGGCTCCGCCGAGCTCGACCCAGCCCAGTCCATCGACCCATACTTCCGGCTCGACCGAAGGCTCAGTGTAAGGGAAGTAACCCGGTCGGAACCTGACCTCTTCAAAGCCCATTCTGCCGAAAAATTCCTTGAAGAACCCAAGCAGATGACCAAAATGCAGATTCTTGTCCATGACGATACCCTCTAGCTGTTCGAACTCCGGCAGATGTGTCGGGTCGATCGTTTCCCTGCGGTAAACTCGGGAGATCGAGAACGCCTTGAGCGGCGGGTTTGGGTGTTCAGCAAGGTACTGGATAGATAACGAGGTGGAGTGCGTTCTTAAAACACATTTCTTTCCGACCTCTGGACTCCACTCTCCACCCCAGCCTGTCGAACCTGTATCTCCACCAAATTTGTGAATGTTGCGGATCTTCTCCCATCCGTTTGGAAGCGGCATCTCCTCTGCAAGATGGAACGTGTCCTGCATCTCGCGTGCGGGGTGATCCTGCGGTTGATAGAGCGCATCGAAGTTCCAAAATGAGTTCTGCACGATCGATCCGTGGAACTCGGTGAACCCCATTTCGAAGAGAAGATCGCGAATCTCATCTAAGATCTGCTGATTCGGGTGTACTCGACCTCCAAATACCTTTTTTGGGAGTTTGTTGATACTGTATTTTCTAAGCGGCAGATTTTTCCACTCGCCTGAAAGGATCTGTTCGCGGGTGAGGGTTGCGATCTCTTCTCTCAGATCTATACCAGATTTGGCAATCTTTTCACCCTCAGGGGTGAATGCAATTTTCCAGGATGTTTTTTCGACTATTTCCACTAAGCCGCGTTTTGCCAGTTCTTTGCAGGCCGGTGTGCCTGGAATCGGATTTTTCAGAGCCAGTTCGTCCTCTCCAAGAGGGCAATTCTCATTGAAGTGGACTATTCCGTCTTTGATGGTGACCCAGTTTTTCTTGCGCAGCCAGCCGATCGCGATCTTGGAAAGCGAGTGACTGGTCAGCTCGCTCATCGGCACAGAACCCTTGATGGTTGAAACGATCTGGCGTTCTGGGAGCCCCTCTTTTGCGTATTTTTCTCCTTCCACCGTTAGTTTTGCCTCTTCGACGACTGTTTTTTCAAGGATCAGGAGATTTTTATCTGCACAGAGATGGGACCACTGGATGACCGATTCAAGCGCGGCATCCATTTTTTCTGCGAGTATTTTTGCGTCTATTGGTCCTGAACCATTGAGGGCTGCAAGAATCCGTTTTTCATTTATTGTGAGATCCATAAGTTACCACTCCACCATGTGAGATACTTCGTCACGTTTCTCTTTAAATTCTTTGAGGAAGGTGAGAACGCGTTCCAGCGTTTGCTTTTTGCAGGTCCCGCACATCAGTTCGCCTGCTTTACAGGCTTCACACATATTTGCGAGTTCCTTATCGTCGTCCTGCATGTGGAATCTGTTGAGCTGGTAAATCGAGCACTTTTCCGGCTCACCTCCGAGCCGTTTCTGTTCTTCAAGGGTCTGCTTGCCACCGGTAAGAGCGCCCATGATTTTCTTCTTTGCATCCTTTTCCGTGTCGTCAAACCAGACAAGGCTTTCTGGTACCGAGGAGGACATTTTTCCACCCTGAAGGCCCTGAAGGAAACTGTGATAGGTTGAGGACGGCAGCATGAAGCCAAATCCGCCGAACTCCTGCTCGATGGATCTGACAATCTCATCGACTTCGGCCGCTGTGTGTCCTGCCGGAAGATCGACGTGACCTTCATATTTTTTCGACCCTTTGAATCTTTTTGCGACTGCATCTATTGCCTCGGGTGTTGCTTTTTTCACCCGAATGCTGATATGCGTTCCTCTGTCCTCGACAAGGAACATCCGCAGGGATTTTGTGACATCGCGTGTCAGCCGGATATGCGGGTCCTGATCTATCCCTACTGGAACGATCGTGGGGGCTGCTCCGCCCACAAGTTGAGGATAAAGGATGTCACCAACTTGCATTGCCACACTCATTGCATGGGCAAGTTCCGTTTCCGGACCAAAGCCATATATTGCAGAAAGTTCCGAGAAATTTATTTTGGTTGCTGCTTCGAATGCGAGATCTTTGAGGAGATTATTTTTTCGCTGTGAGTATATCTCTCCTTTAAATCCGAGTGCATAGAGGCACTCTATATATTCGCGGGCGTATTTGTCGCAGACATCCCAAGAGAGGCCGCGAACTGCGTGTGCCTCTCTGTCTGCTATTGAAATGAATCCGCGTCCTCCTTGGTTGATATGCCAGACGACCTCTTTCATCACCATCAGGTGGCCAAAATGCGGATGTCCCGATGGCATAAATCCGGTCAGGACATGGAACGGTTTTTTCATACGTATTGCATTGGATATCGATTCATATCCGCGATGTCCTGCAACGATATCTCTTCTGATGAAGACCGGTTGATTTTCCAATATCTGTTTTTGACCTGCAAATGACTCGATCCCAAACTCTTCAAAGAGCCGGTTGATGTCTATTTTTGGGGTGCTTGACCAAGGGTTTATTTGTTCTGCCATATGGTTCACATCACATTTTCATTCTGCCGAATTCGACTTCGGTGATTTCTGTCCCGGAGAGCGAGGCAAACAACATTTTTTTCCGGACACTGTGAGCGAGGCGCACGGACCGGGAGATCGTGCTCATAGACATGAGCGTCCCCAAAGGCACGGCGTGGGCCAGCATCTCGGAGTGTTTGCCGTTTTGTGTATACACACGGAAGTGGTGGCCGTATTTGTATCCGGATCGCGGGAAAAATCCCAGATTTTTCAGATATCGGTATAGAGTAAGTTTGTCCATGAACTCTCCGTCAGCTGAAGCAGCAAGGTTAATGTATTCTTCAGCGGTCATAGAGGGTTCTGTTTCTAGATGTCCGTTTTCAAGGAGCCACGCGGTTTCTAAAGGCGACAGGAAAATTCTGACCCCGTCGAGCGTTGTGCCGAGCCAGAGGTTTTTTAGCGTCTCGGCGATCCCATTTCCGTCTTCGATCACATAGGTGGGGATACCTGCGATTTTTGCACGTATGCATGAGGGGATATCCTGTCTTTCCGCAGCTTTTGGCGTCCCGATCCTTATCTCATAATACGTGAGTTCTTGCTCGTCATCTAATACCGCTAGGACAAACTGTTTGCGCATGTTTGCCGATGTTGTCGCATCTTTAATGATCGCGGCGAGATCGACCATATCTCTTTCAGAAAGCACGCGCATCAGGTAACGGGACTGACCTTTTCCCGGTTTGAGTCCACGCGGAAAAACACGGAAGTCCTGAGGACCGGTGGTCACTACGTAGCCGCGTTCTCTTATATCGCGGTAGACGACAAAATTTCGTAAAAAGCCCGGTGTTTTAGCACACTCCGTAAGAAGCTCATCAAACGAGAGGCCAGGGATCTCAATTTTCCCCCGTGCCATCAGATAGAGCGCCTCTTTTGGATCAAGACGGAGTGTTCCTGATTTGTCCGGCCGTCCGTACCCGCTCTGCTCATAAAGTGGGAGAGCTTCAGATGGGGCAATTACTTGGGTTCCGTCGAATTCTGCTTTCACGCTGGGTTAAGGTTTGTTTTCTTTTATCATTAATGAGGGGGGTGTGTATCGTGGACAACGACAAAAGATACTAATAAGGAATGTAAAATATATTGATATGTCCCGACGAATAAACGCAATGTTTCTCCTTCTCCTTGCGGCAGTTCTTTTCTGCGGCGCAGGTCAGGCGGCCCTCACCGAGAATTTGAATCAGAGTTATCATATTGGAGATCACTACACAGATATCCTCTCAGTTTCTGCAACAAATGATGGAGGCTATTACCTTGGTGTCCTCCACGACGGAGATCTGTCTCTGATGAAAACGGATGCAAAAGGAAAAAAGATCTGGTCAACGGATGTCACTGGTTCTGAGTTCCATTCTATCACTACCTTATCAGATGGCGGTTGTTTGTATGTCACCACCATTGGGACCGACACATATCTTGGCCGTTTCGATCAGACAGGGCAGATCGTCTATGAACTTCCACTGATCGGTATCGGCGCAGGTGTTCAGCCTATTGTGGTGTCCAACAATATGATCAAATTTGCTGGTTGGTTCTGGGAGACCGACACCGGATTCACCCAGAGTTTCTTGTTGAGTGACGGCACACCGGCAAACGATCAGCTTTCTCTTCCAAAAGACAGGATCCCTCTTTCGATGATGAAGATTGATGATGGGGCCTATGTCTTGGTTGGTGGTGCAACTTCTAACACTTCAGCCGTCAGCAGTGAGGCTTGGATCATGAAGATCATAGACGGCGGATCTGTCGTCTGGAACACGGTCATCAAAACCTCTAGCACACAGCCTGAGTATTATGGTCCCGGAAGTGCGGCCTATGCCCTCTGTGAAGGAGAAGACGGTGGATACTTCGTTGCGGGTACCACCTCTCCATACGGCCTATCTACCGCTTTTGGTGTTATCTGGGGATCTATGATCTCCTCTGAAGGAACGGTTGTTTGGGAAAAGGAGTTCCGCGGCGCGATACCGTATGGCGTTGCCAAAATCGGTGAAAATTACCTTATCGCCGGCACTGGCTGGAACGCTCCACTTTGGATGACCCTCTCTTCTGGTGGGGCACTGCTGGAAGTTGTTTATCCAGATGTAACCGGTCAGTTCAACTCAGTTGCTCAGGTCTCATCCGGCAGTGTTGTCATGTCGGGGTGGAGCGTTCTCACCGGCTCTCCTGAGGGATATCTCGTTGGTCTTTCGGACGGATCGGTTCCGGCAAGTCCGGTCCCGGCAGTTGGAATCATTCTTGGTATTTGTGGTGCTGGAATTGCGGCCTTCATCGGCACACGGCGCAGAGAAAACAGCTGAACAATGAATGAAGGGGAAAAATACCCTTTGTATTTTTTTTGATTAGATGATTTATGACTGTGAGTCTGTCAATCACATAAAAAAAAGGATTTTGAGTTAGGGCCTGTTTATTATTGTTCCATTCGGCCAATCTCTATACAGCAGCAGTCATGCCCCTCGGTCATACATTGGATCTCGTCTACACTGATTTTTTCATTATAATATGCACTAAATATAGCTTTGAGCATCCCGCAGGAAATCGCACAGTTTTGTCCGGGTCCCTTTGGCATGATCATACATTCATAACAGTGATAAACCTCTATTCGCAACGGATCCATAGATCTTATTTTCACCTCACCAAATCCGTAATGTTTCCAGAACTCGGCGATGTTTGCCAGTGTTTTATCCAAAGTGTTGGCAACGAGATATACGGCGACCGCCTGTCCTAGAATCTCTCCCCCACGCATGATGACGGGGTCAATGTTGATCCCCGCCTCGCCAAGAGCTACTTTGATAATATGGGGGATCACTTCTTTGTAATCGATCTTCTCGTAATTTGCATATGCTTGTCTGATCAGTTCGCGAAAATCCGAAGAGCCATTTTGAGTACTTGGGGTGACCGTTCCAATAAGCGATGCGGTGATCACATAGGTCTTTTTTCTGGCGTCCCGTGGGTCCGGAACCACTGAAATCAGGTCTTTCATCTCTAATGAACTGAGATATCCTGAGATGGTGGATTTGGACAGCCCCGTATATTCCATGATTCGCGCAAAAGAGACGGGTCCCTCCTCCACCAGCAGGCCGAGGATCCTGTTCCGTATCGGACTATGTACAGTGACCACACTACCGTGCTTTGAATATATTGTGAGGGGTTCTTTGCTATCTGGTTCTGGCATGGGGTGTCGCTTACTCTATAGTTTTATCCCACCGTCTTAAGTAGATTGGGAATACGGCATCTTTCCACTGTGTGAGAGGTGAATCAGATAAATTATTCGTCTCTGTATGGGATCTCGATGGTGGTCAGGTCGTTTGGCGCTATAATTTCACCGCTGAAGTACTCTTTTGCGTCTTTGATATGATTTATCGCCGTAACATATCTTGAACTGAAATGAACAAGTGCCAGGATTTTTGGCTGCACGAGGGCGGCTACCTGTCCCGCTTCGCACGCGGTCGAATGCCAGGCTTCTTTTGCTCGTTCACTACCCTCATCTTCATCAAAGGTCGCTTCATGAATCAGTAGATCTGCATTGGCTAATAGTTCCGGTTGGTTTTTTACCGGCCTCGTGTCGCCGGTGTACACAATTTTTCGCCCTCTCCGTCTCTCTCCCATGACCATCTCAGGTGTTATGGTGACCTCTTCTCCATCGCGAAGAATGGTGACCGAGCTTCCTCTCTGAAGTTTACCAAAGAGCGGTCCGGGTTTTACACCTAAAGAAATCGCCTCTTCTCTATCGAATCTGCCAGGGCGCATATCCTCCTCCAGTACATATCCGATGCTTTCCATTCCATGGAAGGTTTTGAATGCGACGACCGAGTATCCGTCAAAAATCATCACATCTCCGGCGGACACCTCGACTGATGGGAGTGGAAATGGGATCTTTGGGGTCAATTGATGGAGAATGTTCATGAACCAGTCGATACCCCGGGGTCCGTAGATCTTTAGGGGCTCGGTTCTGCCGTTGAAAGCCATCGTTTCGATCAGTCCGAATATCCCAAGATAATGGTCGGCATGCCAATGAGTTATGAATATGGCGTTTACGGTAAACCCTGTCTTCAGCCGCATCATCTGCTGCTGCGCTCCTTCTCCACAATCAAATAGATGAGTGTCGGATCCGCGCCGGATCATTATGCATGAGGGATTTCGAAGTGGTGTTGGCAGAGCTCCGGCCGTCCCAAGAAAATGTACGAAGAGTGTTTCGCCGGCCATTTATATCCACTTCCGTAAATATTCAAGGCTTTTCTTTCCCTCTTTTGGGTTTCGCCCTTCTACAACGATGATTTTACCTTTATATTCTTTTACTATCTTCGGCATGATCTTATCCCAGTTGATCGTTCCGCTCCCAAGAGGAAGATGTTCATCGTATTTTCCATGATTGTCATGTATATGGAGATGGTGTGCCTTTGGTAGGACGACCTTGCAAAATTCATCCAGATTTCCTGTTGTATGTGCGTGGCCGATATCCAGAACAAGTCCCATTCCCGGGACGCCGTCAACAAATCCCTCCTGCTCATAAGGGTCACGGCAGAAAAAGTCGTCGAGGTTTGGCATATTTTCGAGACATGCAGTTACACCAACCTTCTCTGCTACCTCACCAAGACGGACGCATGCCTGCTTATGGTTTTTCCATGCTGCTGAACCGTCGAATCTGCTCACCGGCGAGAGGTATCCTGGATGAAGGACCACAGTGTCGGTAAGGAGAGCGGCCTGTTCGATACATACGGTGAACTGTTTGATGGTCTCTTCCCAGATCGGCATGTTGATTGATGCCGGGTTCAGATCGCTGAACGGTGCGTGTACGGAAACGTCCAACCCGTTTTCATCGACTACCCGCCTGACTGCGGCGAACGTTTCAGGTTTGTCCAGTCGATAGTTTCCATCGGCCGAGATCTCCCATCCATCGAATCCGACCTCGGTGATCTCTGCCACCCATGCCGGGTCTTCCCACACCTTCGATGAGGATGCAAAAAATATTTTCATACAAGACTCTCCAGATAGCTTCGAATACGTGTAATGAACTCTTCGCGGGTCGACTCGTTCTCGATTTGTGTGTCTGCAAGTGAGATGGCAAGACCCAGTCCAAATGATTCTTCCCGCACGTCACGGGAACGAAGTGTTTCCGGTGTTGTCGTATCGTCGCTTCTTCCCCGACTTTTCATTCTCAGAAGACGCGTTTCGAAACTGGATGTTATCGCCAAGAGTGAGAAGTCATCGAATACAGATTTGAAGTAGGTCACCTCAGAGTCCCCTCTGATTCCGTCGATGATGACGATATTTGTATTGAGTTTTTCAATTTCATCTGTTGTTAAAATTGCCACCGCGTCCATTCCAAGTTCAGAACGGAGTTTTCGTGCGGCCGCTCCAATATTTTCATCCGTTAACGTGAGCCCATCTTCAATGATCTTTCTGCGGATCATATCTCCCATGACGATCACTGGGATGCCCATTTCAGCAGCGACCAGTGAAAGTTCGCCCTTCCCGCTTGCGGGATATCCGACAACCCCAACAACCTTCATTATCTTGAGAGTATGGTTTTAGCTTCTGCGGCTGTTCGGATGCACTCGATCAGGGTGCGGCAACGTTCTGGTTCTGTTTCAGCTGCAGCACGAGAGCAGAGTTGGAGAATAAGATCATCAAGTCCGGTTATAATGTTTTCACGGGAGGGTGCAGGGGTCTGTTCGGCAGCGGCATACTTGGGCACGATCACTCGTATGTTTTCTGCGGTGGTCTGTTGCGCTCTCTCCTCTTTTTGAGTATTAGCACAGATCACACACATCTTCTTTCCTTTCACCTCAAAAAGGGGAGACTCGCATATTGGGCAGAGTTCCGAGAGCATTTTTGCCCCGTTTAAGAGATACTCTGTCATTATATCCTCAGGTTTTTTTGTCATTGTTGATTTTCTCTTGTTTACAGATTGGCTTTCAGAGTATATAATCTCTCAAGAATAAGGGGAGTCTTTATTTTTGCTGAGGTCTAACATAAGTCACAGATTTTGGGGTTGGGAGCTAAATATGGCAAATCCGGAAGATATGATCAAACAATGCATTATGATGCTGCGTGCAATGAGTGAAGATTCGACTATCCCGCGAAATATCCGCCGTGTGGCCGATGAGACGATGAAGGTCCTTCAAGACGAGAAGAAGACGATTGGTCTAAGAGCTGCGAGTGCTCTGTCGATGATCGATGAGGTCAGTAATGACTCAAATATGCCGATTCATGCCAGAACAAGGATCTGGGAACTTGCTTCAACTCTTGAAGCAGTGCCCTTTGACTAATCTCCTTTTTTGAATGACGAGCCGATCCTGTCGGCAGAGGTGAACCCTGAATTTTTCGTTGTCTGCATTTGTCTGAGGAGTTCACCAGCTTCATCTGCTGATCCGGAGACAACAAGCAGTTTTGTTTTCGAAAGGTCGAGTTTGTATCCACATATGCAGGTCTTTGTGGCATAAGAAAGGTCGGCGACCAACATCCTTCTGCATTTCGTACAGCCAACTACGGCAAATCCCTCATTGATTTTCATAATTCATTCCCTACGGGTAATTCTTATTTTTTCTTGTTTTTCAGGATATTTAAGATGATGCTCTCCGGGCATGGGTTTTTTTCAAACCGGTATGTTTATATTTTCACAAATCCTTCTAGATAAAGCAGTCAATCCCGACTTAACTCAGCTGGTAGAGTGCGCGGCTGTAGAAAGAAATTAACGCCTGCGGGCGTACTGCGCGGCTACCGCGATGTCCCCGGTTCGAATCCGGGAGTCGGGACCATT
>DALTVZ010000177.1 GCA_029987315.1 Methanocorpusculum sp. | reverse complement strand
GTGCAAGCCAAAGGCTTGCGTGCCGCCTCAAGCGGATAGGATCCGCTTGGGCTTATTCGCGGTTCTTTTATTTATGCCTCCGCAGACAATCGTATCCTTTCGTGTTTTCGTATTATTTTTATATGATGAGCGGTTCGTCCGCTTCGCACCCGACCCTCTTTTTCACGATCCCCTTCGCCCTCTCCTCATCCATCTCCACCACTCTCACCTCATTCTTGTCCGCCAGATACAAACACACCCCGGGATCCGTTCCAAACATATTCTTCGCCCACAGGAAATATACCGCGAGCTGCCCCTCATACAACTCCATCTCCTTTTTTGCAGGCGATCCAGTCTTGTAATCGATGATCATCCACCTGCCATCTGCATACTGCACCAGCCGATCGATCACGCCGTACAGCGGAGTGCCCTCAAACGAAAACGCCACCTGCTGCTCAGAATAGCTTTTCTGCACATTCTGCATGATTGGTGACGCAAGGAATGCCGCATATTTTTCTGCAAACTCCTTTCCTGCCTCTGGTGACGCTCCATATCGTTTGGCGGCCGCATCCGCCGGTATACCGTCAAAAATCTCATGCAGCATCGTCCCGCGAAGCATCGCCGACTCCTCCGCCGCCGATGGGGTGCTTCTTCGTTTCGTCGCCGTCACGTGTTTGGGTTGCTTCTCCTCCTCCCTCTTGGGCATCGGCTGGCCGCACCACCCCTCCGGGGCCTTTGGTCGGATCCAGCTCTGCTCCTTTGGCTCGGCGATCTTTTCCGTGAACGTCTCCGGCGGATACGGGTAGCCCCCGATCCCCTCATCATACATCGAGAGGAACGAATTGCTCCCCGGCCCCTTATTCCCGTCCGTGCCGCAGATCACCAAATGATCCCTCGCCCTCGTCATCCCCACATAAAACAGCCGCTTCCTCTCCGCAAACTTCTTCTTTTTACACTCAGATTTCAGGCACTCGATCACCACAGATTTCCCCTTTTCCTCCCCCGGAAGTTTCACCGGGATCCCTGCTCCGAGCTTTTCATCAAACATCATCCCCGAAACCGTCAGATCATCCGTTTTTCCGGCAAAACAGAGCACGAGCACCGGGTACTCCAGACCCTTCGAGGAGTGAACCGTCAGGATCTTCACACGGTCATCCCGCTCATCCGTGACCACACCTTCCCGCTCATTGAACTCCTCCTCCATACAGGTGTCCATGATCGTGAGAAATTCATACACCGAAAACGGCCGGCTGGATGAACGATTTCGGGCGATATGCACCAGCTTTTCCAGATTTGCGGCCGCCTCCCTACCAAACGCCAGTCCCCCATACACCGCAAGGATCCCTGACTCCGCGATCAGGCGGCGAAGGAACGGGACAAACGGCTCCTCCCTGATCTCCCTGTTCCAGCGGGAAAGTTCGCTCACCGCTCTGCTGACCTTAGAGTTCGGCTCGGCGCTCGCATACTGTTTCAGCCGCCTGATCAGCGGCCCCCCATTGCCGCCTGAGGCTGCGCAAAGCTCGGCGTCTGAGATCCCGAAATACGGGGATCGAAGGACTCCGTAGAGTGGGATATCCTGCTCAGGATACACGATCGCCTTGAGGAGATTCGTGAAATCGAACACCTCCTGCTTTTCATAAAAGCTGTATCCCTTCTCCTCGGTATACGGCACTCCATAGACCCCAAGAGCATGCCGGAGTTTATCGATATGCGTTCTTGCCTCAATCAGGATCGCGACGTCTCCAAACCCTGCCGGCCGGGTCGTTCCATCCTTTTCGTAGACGGTGAGCTTCTCACGAGTGACCGCGTCATAGATCCAGGATGCGAGAGCCTCTGTTTCCCGCCGCATCGATATCTCCACCTTTTCCTTTTTTTCGGCCTGAAGGCGAATGACCGTGACCGATCCGGATTCCTGGCTTCTCTGTGCCGTGAGTTCCCCGTATCCGGCGTCCCATCTCTCTTTTGGATCTGCGAACACGGTTTTGAACACATGGTTCACCAGACCGACAATCTCTGGGACGGTCCTAAAACTCCTGTCCAGCTCGACGGGGGCTTTTGGAAAAGCCTTCTGGAAGTCATTGAACCCGGAAACATCCGCTCCTCTAAACAGATAGATCGACTGTTTTACGTCCCCGACGATGAACAGCCGGTTGTTTTCCCTCGGGTCGCCGCAGAGTATCTGGATGATTTCGGTCAGGGTCGGGTCGTTGTCCTGGACCTCGTCGACGAGGATGTACCGGTATCGATCGTTCAGGGTCTTTCGGATCTCCTCATTTTTGATCAGGTCGCGGGTCTTTCGAATCAGGTCATCGAAGTCGAGGACACCTCGGTGCTCCTTTTCCAGGACCACCTTTTCATGGATCTGGTTGGTGATCCTTCCTAGTGAGGTGAGTATTTTTACGGTGAGCGCTGTTCGTTCCTTGTCGTGTTTGGGGGAATCGGGGAACTCGTTGAAAAACTTGCGTTTTTCTACCCATATCGGCAGATATCTGCTCGTCATGGTCGCTTTGTAGGTGTTCGTGTTTATACCTGCAAGGTTCTTTCCGATCTCAAATATCTTGTGTGGGTCGGAAGTTGCACAAAACGTGTCATAAGCGTCTGGTGCTTTGTGGAAGATATCCCCTTTGCGTGTCGCTGCAAGGTCACGCAGCTCGTTCATCAGTCCTCGAAGCTGTTCATTGCTTGAAAGGTCTGCGTGCATCTTTTGGATGAGCTCTTCCCAAGCCTGTTGCCAGACGGCTATGATCCTGGTCGGATCTCGTTCCAATTCATCAAACCAGCCCTGGTATTTCTCCCATTTAAGAAGCAGGAAGCG